>NZ_JBJHPC010000481.1:0-5542 GCF_045257485.1 Streptomyces sp. YS-3
GTGGGGGCGTGGCGGGTGCCGGCGCCCCGGTGAGGATGTTCAGGGCCATGTCGGAGAGGGAGGATCCGGATGGAGCCGCAGGCCTGGTGGAGGGGGCGGGCTCACCATCGTGAGAACGCAACGCACGGCGAGCCGTGCTCAACTCCGAGGCAGCACGCTCAAGATCTTTGCGCTTGCGTCTCACGTCGCGTTCAGCGACCTCGGTGGCGAGGGCGAGCACTTCCGGCGATATGTTTACGGGAACGGCCTTTCTGGAATCCAATGGCCTGGGTCGGCGGGCCAGGAAATCATTGGTTATGGGGTATCGCGAGTTCTGGCGTAGTGCTTCTTCCAGTTGCTGATGTTCTTTATCGGCACCTGCAGCCATTCGGAGATCTCCGAATGCGTGTGTTTATCGTTCAGGGCGCGAAGGAAGGCGTCGCGGAGTCTCTCTGTCCATATTTCGGGCCCTTTGGATGCCTTCGGTCCGGGGAGTGTGAGCGCTTCCTCCGGCCCGTCCGTCCTGCGCTTCTTCTGCTTCATCAGTCCCGGCAGTACATCCTGCATGAACTCATCTCTTGCCTCGATCAGCTCGGTTTTTGCGTCGCGTGCACTGGCATCCGGCGCATAGGAACCCAATGTTTCCCTTTCGCGCTTCCTGAATCTGTCGACGGCAGCCTCGCTGATGTTGAGGAATTTCGCTACGGCTGCCTGGGATGCCTCGCCTGTTTCGATGAGTCGCAACGCGTGTTCGATGGTCACCCCGGCGTACCTTGCGTGCTCCGTGCGCTTCTCCGCGCGGGTCTCTCTGATTGTCCTGTCCTTGTCGGGCATCAATTCAGTGAAGGCTGCCTGCTGGTCCTGAGTGAGCTCAGGGGGCAAGGTCACTGTGACGCCCTCGTCCTCTCCGGACAGTTCACCGCCGGGAACCCTTTCTTGGCGACGCGGCTCCGTGAGCGCGATCTGGGCCATGGCCGAGGTGAGTGCGTCGCCCGCCTCGACGTCGCTGTCCGATCCGGTCTCCCAGCCGCCCATGGCGCCGGGTACGTTGAATTTCATTCCTCCCTGGCTGTCGGGCACCGCCGCCCTCCGCGTGTACGGCGCCCCCGCGTCATTCCGCAGGGCACCCTCCGGCGGTATGACCGTGAAGTGTGCGGTCGCGTACATGCGGTCTGCGAGCTTCTGCGTGATGGTGTCGAGGAGTACAGGAGCGCCATTGCCGTCGTTGGCGGGGTACATCTCATGGAAAAGATGAGGCAGATGCTTGGCGATGGTGTCGGTGGGTTCCTTCCAGAAGCGCCCCGGGTGGTCGTTGTACGACAGGGGGACAGTGCGGAAGGTGTGGAGCGCAGTCCAGCACGAGAAGCACGGCCGTTTTTTGCCCCGAATGGCCACAGACCCGTCGACGTCGGAAGGGTGCAGGTCCGCTTTGTGGAGGAGCTGAAGAATCTTCTGCTCGGCATGGATGGGGCGATCGAGCGAAGGGTTGTCACCTTCCGTGTTCTGCAACAAGATCACTGAGCCCTGTTTGTCGGGCGAAGTGAGGAGATCCTTGAGTTCGCCGGCGGAAGCAGTTTTGAGGTCCACCCGGGTAAAAGGCATATCCTGGTCGAGGTGACTGCTCAGAGCGGTGATAGTACGGTTCTGCTGACTTGGTTCTGCAAGCCTCTTGTTGGTCTTGATTCGAGCATTCTCGCTTCGGTAGAGACGGTGGTGGTCGGATCCCGTTCCGTCGGCGAGGTTTTCGTAAGAGATCTTTTCGATGGTCTGGAGGTTCAGAATGTCCTTGAAGTTGCGCGGGGCGCCCGTCTCGTCGCCGCCTCCTTGGGCGAACTGCATGAGCAACTCGATGGATCGGTTGTGGTTGGTGGCGAAGACCAACCGGTTGTTGAGTACGGCTGCCTGCACCTCCTGCTCGCGCTTCTGCTTCTTCTTCGGTGCCGAGGAGGCGCTGGAGTCTTCTTCGGCAGGGGCAAGCGTGAGTTCGTCGTCCGCCTCGTTCCCCGTCTCGTGCTCGTCCACCGGTTGTTGCGAGGCGGAGGACGGCTGATCGCTCTGCTCAGTCAATCGGCTTTGCAGATGCTCGATGCAGTTCATGAGGAGAACGGAAAGGTGTCTCAGTGACTGCTCTGTCCGCTCGTTGGTATGGGGCTTGTTGTAACTGACGTTCATTTCCGTGGTGAGGCGCCCTGCTTGTAGCGCCCTGCCTTGGACCGTGCCGGCGGTGAGGGTGTCCGTGAGCTGCCTGACGAGCGAGCTGACGTCGTGGGTTTTGGCGTGGTCGGACGCGCTGTCGATGAGTTGGTTCCAGGCTGACTCGGTGATGCCCAGCGATGTCAGTTGCTCCTGGGCGCTGAGCAAGGTGTAGGGGACCTTCACATGTGCCTGCGAGGAGGTTCCCTGACTCTGCGAAGCGTCTGCCGACGTCGACGCCGACGCCTGGCTCAGGTCATGTGCGGCGCGCAGGGTCTGCGCGGTCCGGGTGGCTGTGGCGAGTTCCCTTTGAGCCTGTTGGTGCCGTTGTTCGGCAGCGATGGCGTCGGCCTCGAGTTGGGCGACGGAGGACTGTTCGGAGGTAGGGGAGGGCTGTTCGGGAGTGCTGCCTTCCGCGTGGGGGGTTTGGCCCTGGGGCTGGTGGACGGGTGATGCGCTGCTCGGCCCTGTGAAGGAATTACTGCTGGACAGACGATCGTCCGACGGCCTTTCGGAGAGTCCTTCCGGCGGGGTGAGGAAGTGGGCAATGGGTTGGGCGTAGAGGTTTCGGGCACGCAAGATCTGCTCGTGCGTATAGCCCTGGCTGGAGGAGAACAGCTTGTCGAATTTGTTCTTCACCTCTCTGAGCGCCGAGTTCGGGTTCCCCTTGCTCAGGGTGTCCAGGTGCGGAAACGCCTTTTCATCGAGCCCGGTCATGACTTCCTTGAGACCCGGCGGCAGATCCTGTCCGGGATCACCCGTGCGCAGGAAGGTCGTGATGGAGGACAGATCTTCCGACCGGAATCCCTTGATACGGGACGCGTTGGGGAGATGCTTTGCACTGTTGGAGTCCTTGTGCCAGGCGGCGTGCTTCTGCGCCCCTGTCCTCTCTTCGTCAGGCAGCTCCTTCTGGTACTGACCCGATCGCGTGGGAGGCTGACTGGATATGATGCGACGGTATCCCGGGTCCAGCCAATTGGCAGGTCTTGAGGGCTTCGTGTAGCCGGTGTCGTGCCAGGTGGCCATACGCTCGCCGCCCACCGCGCTGTTGGGCTCTTCGAGGTAGCTGACCGGGTAGCCCATCAGGGCCATGGCTTCCAGGTTGCCACTGCGAAATCCGAGGTGACGGGCGGTGGAGTTGCGGTGCAGATGCTCGAAGAGACGGAACTGGGCGAGGCGCCCGTTTCCCCTGAGCCGCACAACCGATTCTTTCCCCCAAAATTCGGTGAGATTGAGTACTTGTGCGGAGAACCCTTCGACTTTCTCGATCAGACCGTCTTCCGGCAGTTCGCCCTTTCCCTCGTTGAAGAAGGTGGCGATCGCGTCGAACTTCGAGTTCCCATCCTGCTTGGCCCGGTGCGGCTCGTCTTCACTCCCGGCGTCGCGAAACCCCTGGACGTTTTCCTTGTTCGGGTACCCCGAGTCGCCGACGAGCAGTACGGCCTTGAAGTCACCGAGTTGTGAAATGATTTGCGAGATTCCGAAGTAGCTTGTGTCGTGTTCGATGTGCACCTCGCTGTTCTTCCCGCTGAAGCGTGTCCAGAGAACCGCGACCTTGTCATCCTTTTCCAGGGTCAGGTTCTGCGAGGCGAGCCACTGCTCTATCTCGGGGGATCCCCAGACATCGTCCGCCGCTGTGATGCCCGGTTCGCCCTCGCTCCAATTAACCTTCCAGTGGTCCCGGATATTGTTCCGGAGCTCCTGCGTGAACTCCCGGGCCACGAAGTAGGTGGCCTGGTTGAGGTCCAGAGGCTTCTGGTCCTTTTTGGCCACCCCCTGCTCCTGGTAGAAGGCGTTGCGGAGGTCCTTGAAATCACCGGAGGCGACGAGAGGCACGCGCCTCTGCTCTATCCCGGCATCCGTGTAGAACTTCTGGATCTTTGTGGCATGCGCAAAGGACTTTGGGTCCGCGTCATAGGTGACAAAAACGGTCAGGTCCGGATCGCCGACGAGGAAAGCGGCGACGGAGAACATGTCGCCTGAAGCGTGGCTCGGGTGCTTGAGCAGTTTCGGTCCGGCCGCGGGTGCCTTCGCCCACTTGGGCGTGGCCCCGGCAGCGGCGCTCGTCGGGGCTTGCCGGTCCTGGCCGTCGTTCGAGGGGAGCCTGCCGACTACAGAGGGGTTGTGCGGGCCGGTGGTCGCGGCGGAAGCCGTCTCGGGAGCGGTGTGCAGCGGAATGACCGCGGTGTCGCTGACCTTCTCGATGGTGGAGAGGTAGTCCTTCGGAAGGTCCGCCAGGTCGGTCAGCAGTGCGTCGGCCATCAGACCCTCGGTACGGACCCCGCTCGCGTCGTCGTGCCGTCGGAAGAGGTGCCGGTCCTCGGCCTTCTTTGCGGCGTCGGAGTACTCGTCCGAAAGCCCGAGGTAGTGCAGGACCTCATGGACCAGGACGCCGTCGTGGTCCCGTACGCCCCAGTGGTCCTGGTCGGTTCCCTCGGCGGGCGTCGTGGCCGTGAGCGTGACCTTCTCACCATGGTCGGGGCGCTCCAGGAACGTGGCAGTGACGTGCAACTGGTCGCCCGAATCCGGGAGTTTGTAGCCGACGTTGACATGCGTGTCCAAGGCGTTCTGGACCCGTGACTGGAGCTGGGTGAGGTCGGCCGGGGACAGACCGTCCATCAGTTTGAACGGCAGCGTGACGAAGAACTGGCGCACTGTCCGGCCGTCGGGCAGGCGGCCCCGGCGCACATGGTGGCGGATCTGCGTCCACGAGCCGTTCAGCCGCCCGTCGGCACCCACCAGCCTCCCGTCGCGCAACCCCTCCTGCTGCGCCTTCGGGTCGAAGCGCTCGGTGTTCACTTCGGCCGTGCGCGTGTCGTGGAACACCCGCATCTCGTCGGGGCTGATGGGGCGCGGGACTCGCTCGCCCGAGGTGCGCGGCGAGGCGACGGTGTCGCGGGAGTTCGTGTCGGCGGGGGCGCGGGAAGTGGGCCAGGACGAGGTCGGGGACTCGGGGGCGGGAGCCGCCGCTGCTTCGGATCCGTGGGACGGCGAGGTGGCGCTCTGCCAGGCCGCAGCCGGGGGAGGCGCGGTGACGGCGGTCGTCACTTCGTGACCGGCGCTGCTCGTGCGCTGGTCGATCGGCCCGGCGGCAGGCCCGTCGCTCCCGGACGGAGGCCCCACATCGAGGAACTCAAGCTCGGTGTCGTCGTCCGAGTCCTCGTCGATGCTGCCTTCGCTGACTGTGAGGACACTTGACTGGTCCGGCGTCGGGGAGACGGATGACATGTCGTCCGTGGACACCGTAGGCGCGTTCTCCGGAGTGCTCTGCGACGGCTGGGCGGACGTGGATTCGGCGGAGGAAGAGGAGGGGGAGGACGCGGCGTCCGTATCGCTCGCGGTGGCGATGGTCTGGGAGGGCTGTCCGGGC
>NZ_JBJHPC010000482.1:0-5540 GCF_045257485.1 Streptomyces sp. YS-3
GCGCGGACCCCCCGTCAGGCGCCCACGCTCGCACCGGGCCCCGGCGGTCTCACCCCGGTCTTCAGCCGGGCTCCCCGGGGCGGCCAGAAGATCGTCGCGCTCACCTTCGACGCCGACATGACCGCCGACGAGGGACCGCGGGCGGCGCGCGGTGAACGCTTCGACAATCCCGCGCTCATCGCCGACCTGCGTCGGCTGAAGGTCCCCGCGACCGTCTTCATGACGGGCCGGTGGGCCGAGGAGTACCCGGCCGAGGCCCGCGCCATCGGCACCGATCCGAACTTCGAGGTCGCCAACCACTCGTACAGCCATTACGCCTTCAAGTCCCCCTGCTACGGGCTGCCCGTCGTGGGCAGGGGCGAGATGCGCGCCGACGTGGAGAAGGCGACCGCCTCCTTCAAGAAGGCCGGGGTGCGCAACGCGGTGCCCTACTTCCGCTTCCCCGGCGGTTGCTTCGACGACGGGGTGCTCAGGGCGCTCGGCCCGCTGCGGATGACCGCGGTGCAGTGGGACGTGGTGAGCGGTGACGCCTTCGCGCACGACGCGGACGCCGTCGCCGAACAGGTGCTGGCGGGTGTGAAGCCGGGCTCGCTGGTGGTCATGCACTGCACCCGCAGCGCGGCGCCCGTCACCGACCGGGCGGTCCAGCGGATCGTGCCCGAGCTCCGCGCGCGCGGCTACCGCTTCGTGAAGGTGTCGGAGCTCATCGGGTCGGCCGCGAAGGGCTAGCGACCGGCCCCAGCCCCCGGCGCGCCACCGGCGTCACCCGGAGCAGGCGGTGCGCTGGGCCTCCTGCCACTCGCACACCGGGCAGAGCGTGATGCCCTTGACCGACTCCGGGTACTCGGTGGGCTCGCGGCACAGCACGCACTCCGCGACGGCCGGGGCGCAGTAGCTCCCGTCGCCCTCGCCCACGCGCGGCCGGTCCTGGTCCTGGTCCATACCGACCAGCGTAGTCGCCCGGGGGCCGCCGGTGCTTTGCCGTCGGCGGCCCGTCCGGGGCCGGGCCGCTCGGGGGCCTCAGTGCTGCTCGGTCTTTTTCGGGGTCACCTCGCTCGGGCGGACGATGACATACCCCTCGCCCTGGAGCATCAGCTGCACGGCCTCACCGGAGCCGCCGCGGATCATCGAGCCGATGGACTGCGAGCGGTGCAGGGAGGTGTTCAGGTTCGCGGTCCAGCCGACGACCGCGTCGGTGTCCACGTACACCGGCTGCTGCGCGGTGACCGGAATGACCAGCGGGTTGCCGTCACAGACCAGGCCGAGCCGGCCCCAGCCGGTGAAGACGCTGTTGAAGAGGCCGCCACCGGCGATGCCGGAACCCTTGACGGTCTTGATCTCGTACGAGAGCGAGGCGTCGAAGCACAGGACGTTGCGGCCGTTGACGGTCAGGACGTCGCCCTGCTCGATGTCGACGATGAAACAGTTCTGCGCCTCGTGCGCGAACCATGCCTCGCCCTGGCCCGTGACCGCCATCAGGGGCAGGCCCTCACCGGTGACCGCGCGCTTGAGCATGCCCCCTATGCCCTGGCCGCGCCGCTCGAACTGGAGGTTTCCGCGGTAGGCGATCATCGCTCCCTGGCGTGCGAGCATCTCGCCGTTGACCGCGTACTTGATGGACTTGGCGTTCTGCAGCGTCATACCGGCCTCGGTGGCCGGCTCCGCCATGTGCCCCGGGGAAAAAAGATCGCTCTTCATGCGGGCATCCTGTCCCGGAAGGGTTCATTCCGCCAAGATTCCGGGGAAGCGCGGCTGGCAGACTGGTGCGGTGAGCAGTGAAGAGACGCCGAAGACGCCCGCCGCGAGCCCGTTCCGCGAGGAGCCCGACGTACGCGACGAGGCCCCCCAGTACGTCCTGCCGCTGGTCGTCCGCATCGAGAAGACCGACCCGCCGGCCCGCACCGACGCGCTGGAGACCGCGGCCCGGGCCGTCCTGGTGATGCTCGCCGACGAGCGGTCGCTCGGCGACGGCGACTGGGCCCGGGCCGTACGGGACTGGCAGGACGCCAGGATCCGCAAGGTGGTGCGGCGGGCGCGCGGCGCCGAGTGGCGCAAGGCGTCGGCGCTGCCGGGCATCACCGTGACCGGCAAGTCGGCGCAGGTGCGGGTCTTTCCGCCGGTGCCGCTGGACGGCTGGCCGAAGGAGCTGCTCAAGCTCCAGGTCTCCGGGACGGACCTGGACGACCCGGCCGAGCCGCCGGCCCCCGACCCCCTCGCGCCGGTCCTGTGGCTCAACCCGGAGCTCGACATGTCGGCGGGCAAGACGATGGCCCAGGCCGGGCACGGCGCCCAGCTCGCCTGGTGGGAGCTGACGGAGGCGGAGCGCACGGCGTGGCGGGAGGCGGACTTCGCCCTGTCGGTCCGGGTGGCCCCCCGCGAGCGGTGGGCGGCGCTGACGGCCGGCGGGCTGCCGGTGGTCCGGGACGCGGGCTTCACGGAGATCGCGCCGGGGTCGTGCACGGTGGTGGCGGACCACCCGGCGCTGCGGGAGCGGCTCGGCCGGTGAACGCCGTCCGGATGATCTGAACACGACTCCCGTCCCATCCGTACCTCCCGGTACGCCAAATCGCCTGCACGGGAGGCATGTTCATGCGACGCATCGGACGGACGGACCGGACCGACCGGACCGGGATACTCGGCCGTTTCAACGGAACGGCCCTGATCATCGTGGCGCTGGCCGCCACCATCGGCGCGCTCGCCTTCCCCGTCTGGTCGTACGCCGACCGGCTGGGGACGGACAAGTCGAACCTCGACGCGTCGTCGGTGGCGACCCGCTGGGGGCCGCTCTCGCCCGCCGACCGCGAGCTGGTGACGAAGGTGCGGCTGGCCGGGCTGTGGGAGCTGCCCGCCGGGCAGCAGGCGCAGGAGCGGGCCCCCAGCACGGCGATCAAGGCGGCCGGTGATCACCTGGTCATGGGGCACACCGCGCTGGACAAGCACGTACGCGATGTCGCCGCCCAGCTCGGGATGGAGCTGCCCAACCAGCCCAACGAACAGCAGCAGGGCTGGCTCAAGGAGCTCTCGGCCGCGCAGGGCCACGACTACGAGGTGAAGTTCGCCAACCTGCTGCGGCGCGCCCACGGCAAGGTGTTCGGGCTGGTCGCCCAGGTCCGGGCCTCCACCCGCAACTCGCTGGTACGCGATCTGGCGCAGGACGCGAACCAGACCGTCCTCGACCACATCAACATGCTGGAGGCGACGGGCCTGGTGGACTACGACTCCCTGGCCGCGCAGAAGTGAGCCAACCTCAAATCAAGCTCTGAAGGCGGTCGCCGATGGGTTGGCGCGGGCCGGGCGGGGCCATGACCACTCCACACGCGCCCTGAACGCGTCGGACTACGGGGGAGGCCGGCCATGGAGCTGGAGCTGGGGATCGGCATCGGCTGGCGGCCCGAGATCGCGGACGCGGTCGAGCGGCTGCCGGGCGTCGACTGGGTGGAGGTGGTGGCCGAGAACCTCTGCCCCGGCCACCTCCCCGAGTCGCTGGTACGGCTGCGGCAACGCGGGGTCACGGTCGTGCCGCACGGCGTCTCGCTGGGCCTCGGCGGCGCCGACCGCCCCGACGCCGGGCGGCTGGCCGAGCTGGCCGAGCGGGCGCGGGCGCTGTCGGCTCCGCTGGTCACCGAGCACATCGCGTTCGTGCGCGGCGGGGGCGCGCTCACCGCGTCGCCGCGCCTGGAGGCGGGGCATCTGCTGCCCGTGCCGCGCACCTGGGACGCGCTGGAGGTGCTCTGCGAGAACGTCCGTATCGCCCAGGAGAGCCTGCCGGTGCCGCTCGCCCTGGAGAACATCGCGGCGCTGGTGAACTGGCCGGACGAGGACATGACGGAGGGGCAGTTCCTCGCGGAGCTGGTGGAGCGTACGGGGGTGCGGCTCCTGATCGACGTGGCGAACCTGCACACGAACCGGGTGAACCGCCGGGAGGACCCGGCGAAGGCCCTCGCGGAGCTGCCGGTGGAGGCGATCGCGTATGTGCACGTCGCCGGGGGCGTCGAGAAGGACGGTGTCTGGCACGACACGCATGCGCACCCCGTGGGCGCGGAGGTGCTGGGTGTGCTGGCGGAGCTGGTGGGGCGGGTGGCGCCGCCGGGGGTGTTGCTGGAGCGGGACGACGCGTTTCCGCCGGAGGCGGAGTTGGCAGGAGAGCTGTCCGCAATCCGCGGCGTCCTGGCGGAAGCCCCGCCTCGCGCCGGTCGCACGGCTTCCCGCTCCCCTGAGGGCCGGGGACCGCGGCCCCTGCTCCCGACGCCGGCGAACCTCGCGGGTTCCGAGCCCCCCACCGGCCACGCACGGTCGGCCGACGCGGACGGGGAGCCGGAACGCGTCCCGCTCGCCCTCGCCCAGACCTCACTCCTCTCGGCCCTGGTCGCGGGTACCCCGGTGCCGCCCGGGTTCGACGCCGCCCGGCTGCGGGTCCAGGCCCGCGCCCTCGCCGCCAAGCGGGCCGATGTGGTGGCCAGGGTGGCGCCCGAGCTGCCCCGCATCCTGGGGGACGCCTACCGGCCGGCCTACCTCGCCTACGCGCGCGAGCGCCCCATGTGCGACGGCTACCGCCGTGACGCCCTGGACTTCGTGGAGTCGCTGCTCCGGCGGGAGGACCTCGGCGACGACGTCTCCCGGCAATTGCGGCGCTGGTGGCGGGACCGGGCCGGCGCCCGGCCTCCGAGGCGGGTCACCCGCTTCGTACGCGGACTCGTACGGGCCGCGTAGCCGGCGGGCGGTCTCGTAAGGGCCCGCCCGGACGGGGCGGGCACGGTACCACCCGGTCCCCGGCGACGCCTCGGACTCGGCCGACTCGTGATGCCTCCCACACGGTCCCGTCACGGTTTTCCTCGAAACACTCCCCGGATCACCTGCCTCCGCATTACCGTGCGCACCGCACTTGGAGGCTTTCATGCGTCGGATATTCCTTTCCGGTACCGGCTTGGTCGTCGTCGCCCTGACCGCGACCATCGCCGCCCTGCTCTTCCCCGTCTGGTCCTACGCCGACCGCTCGGGTACCGGACTCGCCAACCTCAACGCCGGTTCCGTGCCCACCCGCTGGGGTCCGCTCTCGGCCGCCGACCGCGACTTCGTCGTCCGGGTCAGACTCGCCGGGCTGTGGGAGCTGCCCGCCGGGCAGCAGGCCGTCGAGCGGGCGCCCAGCGCGGCCGTCACGACCGCCGGGCACCACCTGATCGACGGGCACGCCTTCCTCGACGCGCGCGTACGCGAGGTCGCGGCCCAGCTCGGGATGGAGCTGCCCGACCAGCCCAACGAACAACAGCGGGGGTGGCTGCGGACGTTGACCGCGGAGAGCGGGGCCACCTACGAGAAGGACTTCGCCAACATCCTGCGCTCGGCGCACGGGAAGGTGTTCTCGCTCGTCGCGCAGATCCGGGCCAACACCCGCAACTCGCTGGTGCGTGCCCTCGCCGACGACGCCAACACCACGGTCCTGGACCACATCCGGATGCTGGAGGCGACCGGCMTCGTCGACTTCGACGCGCTGGCCCGGGACAGCGTCGCGGGCGCCACCGCGTCCCCCAGCGGGCCGCCCC
>NZ_JBJHPC010000483.1:0-5531 GCF_045257485.1 Streptomyces sp. YS-3
AGCGAAGCCACCGCAGCCGCCGAAGACACAGAAGGCCTCGAAGGCGCCGAAGGCTTCGAAGGCTTCGAAGGCTTCGAAGGCCTCGGAGGCCTCGACGCCGGACGCGCCGCCGAAGCCGAAGCGCGGCGGGAGCCAAGGCGTCCGGGCCGCGCGACCGCTCGCCGCCGAGGACCGCGCCCGGCTGCTCGCCGGGGCGCACCACGACCCGCACGCGCTGCTCGGCGCCCACCGGGTGCGCGGCGGTGTGGCCTTCCGGGTGCTGCGCCCGTACGCGCAGGCCGTGACCGTCCTGGCGGACGGGGTCCGCGCCGAGCTCCGCGACGAGGGCGACGGCCTCTTCGGCGGGGTGCTGTCGCTGCGCGAGGTCCCCGTGTACTCGCTGCTCGTCACCTACGACGACAACGAGCTGGAGGCCGAGGACCCGTACCGCTTCCTGCCCGCGCTCGGCGAGCTCGATCTGCATCTGATCGGCGAGGGCCGCCACGAGGAGCTGTGGACGGCGCTGGGCGCCCGCCCGATGGTCCACCAGGGTGTGGCGGGCACCCGGTTCACCGTCTGGGCCCCCAACGCCCTCGGGGTCCGTGTCACCGGCGACTTCTGCTACTGGGACGGCACCGCGTACCCGATGCGCTCGCTCGGCTCGACCGGGGTGTGGGAGCTGTTCCTGCCGGGCGTCGGCGACGGCGCGCTCTACAAGTTCGACATCACCCGCCCGGACGGCTCGCACACCCTGCGGGCCGACCCGATGGCCCGGCGCACCGAGGTGCCGCCCGCGACCGCCTCCATCGTGACCGAGTCGCACCACGTGTGGCAGGACGACCTGTGGATGGCGGCCCGGGGCGACCGGCCGGTCCACGAGTCGCCCTTCTCGGTCTACGAGGTGCACCTGCCGTCCTGGCGCCCCCGGCTGACCTACCGCCAGCTCGCCGAGCAGCTCCCCGCGTACGTACGCGACCTGGGCTTCACCCATGTCGAGTTCCTGCCGGTGGCCGAGCACCCCTTCGGCGGCTCCTGGGGCTACCAGGTGACCGGCTTCTACGCCCCCACCGCCCGGATGGGCACCCCGGACGACTTCCGCCATCTGGTGGACGCGCTGCACCGGGCCGGGATCGGGGTGATCGTGGACTGGGTGCCGGCGCACTTCCCGAAGGACGACTGGGCGCTGGCCTCCTTCGACGGGCGCACGCTCTACGAGCACGAGGACCCCTCCCGCTCCGAGCACCCCGACTGGGGCACCCTGGAGTTCGACTACGGCCGCAAGGAGGTCCGCAACTTCCTGGTGGCCAACGCCACGTACTGGTGCGAGGAGTTCCACGTCGACGGGCTGCGGGTGGACGCGGTCGCCTCGATGCTCTACCTGGACTACTCGCGCGAGGCGGGCGAGTGGTCGCCCAACGAGCACGGCGGCCGGGAGAACCTGGACGCGGTGGCCTTCCTCCAGGAGATGAACGCCACCGTCTACCGCCGCTGCCCGGGTGTGATCACCATCGCCGAGGAGTCCACGGCGTGGGACGGCGTCACCCGCGCCACCCACCACGTCGGGCCCGACGGCTTCGGCGGGCTGGGCTTCGGGCTGAAGTGGAACATGGGCTGGATGCACGACTCGCTGGGGTACGCGGCCCACGAACCGGTCCACCGCAAGTACCACCACAACGAGATGACGTTCTCGATGGTCTACGCGTACAGCGAGAACTACGTCCTGCCGATCTCCCACGACGAGGTCGTGCACGGCAAGCGCTCACTGGTCTCCAAGATGCCCGGCGACTGGTGGCAGCGGCGCGCCACCCACCGCGCCTATCTGGGCTTCATGTGGGCGCACCCGGGCAAGCAACTCCTTTTCATGGGGCAGGAGTTCGCCCAGGGCGCGGAGTGGTCGGAGACCACCGGACCCGACTGGTGGCTGCTCGACCCGTCGTACTCGGCCGAGCCCGACCACCGGGGCGTACGGGACCTGGTCCGCGACCTCAACACGGTCTACCGCGACACACCGTCGCTGTGGCAGCGCGACACCGACCCGGCCGGCTTCGCGTGGGTGGCGGGCGACGCGGCGGAGGACAACGTCTTCGCCTTCCTGCGCCACGACGCCTCCGGCGCCCCGCTGCTTGCCGTCTCCCACTTCTCGCCGGTGGTCCGCCACGACTACCGCCTGGGCGTCCCCGACACCGTCTCCGCCTGGACGGAGGTCCTCAACACCGACGCCGGGCGCTACGGCGGCGGTGACATCCGCAACGAGGACCCCCTCAAGCCGGACTCCGTGCCCAGCCACGGCCGGCCCGTCAGTATCCAGCTCACCCTGCCGCCGCTGGCGACGGTGTGGCTGCGGCCGGCCTGAGCGCGTCCGCCAGCGCCGCGGGCAGCGGCTCGGAGTGCAGCACGCCGAGCCGCTGGGTGGCCCGGGTCAGCGCCACGTACAGGTCGCTGACCCCGTACGCGGCGGGCTCCACCACCAGGACCGTGTCGAACTCCAGGCCCTTGGCCTGCCGCGGGTCGAGCAGGACCACCGGCCGGGTCAGATCGGGCTCGCCCGGGGGGACGTCCGGGAGCGCGGCGTGCAGGGCCGCGTGCAGGGTGCGCGGCGCGATCACCGCGAGGCGGCCCGCGCCGGGCGTCTCCCGCTCGACCGCCCCGGCGACGGCCCCGGCGAGCGCGTGCGGCGCGGCCTCGCGCGCCCAGGGCCGCACCCCGGTGGCCCGCACCGAGCTCGGCGGCTCGAAGGAGGGGTCCACCGCGCGGCAGACCCGCGCCGCCACCTCCATGATCTCGGCGGGCGTACGGTAGTTGACCCCCAGGCGCACATGCTCCCAGCGGTCCTCCACGTACGGCTCCAGGATCTTCTGCCAGGAGCCGACGCCCGCCGCCTCGGCGGTCTGGGCGGGGTCCCCGACCAGGGTGAGCGAGCGGGTCGGGCAGCGGCGCATCAGCAGCCGCCAGGCCATCGCGGACAGCTCCTGCGCCTCGTCCACGATGATGTGGCCGAAGGCCCAGGTGCGGTCGGCGGCGGCGCGTTCGGCGGCGCTGCGGTGGTCGGCCTCCTCGTGCCGCTCGGCGAACCGCTCGGCGTCGATGATGTCGTGCGCGGCGAGCACCTCGGACTCCTCGTCCTCGAACTCGAAGCTCTCCGAACCCGCGGAGAGGTCGAGGACGCCCTGCGCGTACGCGATCCGGTCCTGGCGTTCGGCCTCGGCGGCGGCGCGGGCCGCGGAGTCGTCCTCGCCGAGGAGTTCGGCGGCCTCGTCGAGCAGCGGCACGTCGGCCGCCGTCCAGGCGCCGCCCTCGCGGCGGATCAGCTCGGCGTCGGTCTCGTCCAGGTGGACGGGGTCGGCCAGGAAGTCCGCGACGAACCGCTCGGGGGTGAGCGCGGGCCAGAACGTGTCGATGGCGGCGTGGACCTCGTGGCTGGTGGCGATCTCCTTGCCGAGCTGGGCGAGGTCGTCGGGGCCGAGCAGGTTCTCGCCGCCGAAGGGGTCGGCGCCGATCCGCTCGGCGAGCTGCGCGGTGAGCGCGTCGATGATGTGGAACGCGAAGTACGGGCGGGCCAGGTTGTGCGGCAGCCCGGACTCGCGGGCCCGCCAGCGGGCGTCCTCGGCCATGGCCCGGTCCAGGCTGAGCGTCCCGTACCCCTCGTGGTCGATCTCGGCGGCGGTGTGCGGCACGGTCTGGCGGTCGCGTACGGCCTTGGCGAGGACCTCCGCCATCTCGGCGCGGCCCTTCACCTCGGCGGCGGCCGGGGTGTCGGTCCCCTCCGCCCGCACGCCCGGGAAGAGCTCGCCCATGGTGGACAGCAGCACCCCGGTCTCGCCGAGCGCGGGCAGCACCTCGCCGATGTACCCCAGGAAGGCGGGGTTGGGGCCGACGATCAGCACCGCGCGCCGGGCCAGCTGCTCGCGGTACGCGTAGAGCAGATACGCCGCCCGGTGCAGGGCGACCGCCGTCTTGCCGGTGCCGGGCCCGCCCTCGACGACGAGCACGCCGTGCTGCGGGGCCCGGATGATCCGGTCCTGCTCGGCCTGGATGGTCTGCACGATGTCGTGCATCCGGCCCGTGCGGGCCGCGTCCAGCGCCGCGAGCAGCACGGCGTCGGCGTCCGCGCCCTCGTGCCCGGTGCGGGCCGCGTCGGTGAGGTCGAGGATCTCGTCGTGGAGCGCGGTGACCGTACGCCCCTCGGTGGTCAGGTGCCGGCGCCGGCGCAGCCCCATCGGGGTGTATCCGGTCGCGAGATAGAACGGGCGCGCGACATCGGCCCGCCAGTCGATCACCAGGGGTGTGCGTTCGGCGTCGTCGCGGCGGATTCCGATGCGGCCGATGTGGTGGGAGCGGCCGTCGGAGAAGTCGAGGCGGCCGAAACAGAGTCCGTTCTCACCGCCGTCGAGCGCGCTGAGCAGCCCGGACTGTTCGGCCACCACCACATCGCGCTCCAGCCGCGCCTGGAGACCGGTCCCGACCTGCGCGAGCGCGTGCCGCACGGAGTCCTCGGCCCGGGCGCGGAGGGCTTCGAGGCGGGTGTAGAGGCCGTCGATGAATTGCTGTTCTTTCCGAATTTCCTCGGTTGACAATTCCGCTCCTGACGCGATACAGTGCTTTTCGTGAGGGCTTTACGTGCGTTTCTTCTGCGAAACACATGAAGAACCCAATATACGCAGAGAAAAACCCCGGCCGCAATATCGGACCGGGGCTTTTTGTTTTCGCGGAACTGCGGCCGTCGGCTACAGCACGTCTTCGAGCTCCTGCATCAGACGGCGCTTGGGGCGCGCGCCCACCATCGACTTCACGGGCTCGCCACCGCGGAAGACCATCAGTGTCGGCATCGACAGCACTCCGTACTTCAGCGTCGTCCGCGGGTCCCTGTCCACGTCCAGCGCCACCACCTTGAGCCGGTCGCCCTCCTCGAAGGCGATCTGGCTCAGCACCGGCGCGAGCTGGCGGCACGGGGGGCACCAGTCGGCGGTGAACTCCACGAGCACCGGCAGATCCGCCTCCAGCACCTCCTGCTCGAAGGTCGCGTCCGTCACCATCTCCACGCCTGCTGCCTGAACCGTCATACCAACCCCTCCGTCATCCCCGTCAGTTCGCACCCGGGGGTCCCGGGCGCCAGCGAACCGGCCTCCAGCTCGGCGCGGGCCGTCTCGGCCCGCGCCAACTGGGCGCCGACCTGGTCGCGTACGGACTGCAGCTGACCGATGAGCCCGTCGAGCTCGGCCAGCTTGCGCCGGTACACGGCGAGCGAGGCGGGACAGGTGTCGCCGGCCTCGTGACCCGCCCGCAGGCACTCCACGAACGGCCGGGTCTCCTCCAGCTCGAACCCGAAGTCCTGAAGGGTCCTGATCTGCCGCAGCAGCCGCAGGTCCTCCTCGTCGTACGACCGGTACCCGTTCTCCGCCCGGCGCGCGGTGAGGAGTCCGCGCGACTCGTAGTAGCGCAGCGCGCGGGTGGTGGTTCCGGCGCGTGCGGCCAGCTCGCCGATTCGCATGGGACGACGGTAATCCTTGACGCCGAGGTCAAGGCAAGGGAAGCCCCCACCCCGCCCCTTCCCC
>NZ_JBJHPC010000484.1:0-6674 GCF_045257485.1 Streptomyces sp. YS-3
GTAGTAGGTAAGCGATGGGGTGACGCAGGAAGGTAGTCCAGCCCGGGCGGTGGTTGTCCCGGGGTAAGGGTGTAGGCCGTGTGATAGGCAAATCCGTCACACATTAAGGCTGAGACCTGATGCCGAGCCGATTGTGGTGAAGTGGATGATCCTATGCTGTCGAGAAAAGCCTCTAGCGAGTTTCATGGCGGCCCGTACCCTAAACCGACTCAGGTGGTCAGGTAGAGAATACCGAGGCGTTCGGGTGAACTATGGTTAAGGAACTCGGCAAAATGCCCCCGTAACTTCGGGAGAAGGGGGGCCATCACCGGTGATGAGTCTTGCACTCTGAGCTGGGGGTGGCCGCAGAGACCAGCGAGAAGCGACTGTTTACTAAAAACACAGGTCCGTGCGAAGCCGTAAGGCGATGTATACGGACTGACGCCTGCCCGGTGCTGGAACGTTAAGGGGACCGGTTAGCTCCATTTCGGTGGGGCGAAGCTGAGAACTTAAGCGCCAGTAAACGGCGGTGGTAACTATAACCATCCTAAGGTAGCGAAATTCCTTGTCGGGTAAGTTCCGACCTGCACGAATGGCGTAACGACTTCTCGACTGTCTCAACCATAGGCCCGGTGAAATTGCACTACGAGTAAAGATGCTCGTTTCGCGCAGCAGGACGGAAAGACCCCGGGACCTTTACTACAGTTTGATATTGGTGTTCGGTTCGGCTTGTGTAGGATAGGTGGGAGACTKTGAAGCKGYSACGCCAGTSRTKGTGGAGTCGCCGTTGAAATACCACTCTGGTCGTGCTGGATGTCTAACCTGGGTCCGTGATCCGGATCAGGGACAGTGTCTGATGGGTAGTTTAACTGGGGCGGTTGCCTCCTAAAGAGTAACGGAGGCGCCCAAAGGTTCCCTCAGCCTGGTTGGCAATCAGGTGTTGAGTGTAAGTGCACAAGGGAGCTTGACTGTGAGACCGACGGGTCGAGCAGGGACGAAAGTCGGGACTAGTGATCCGGCGGTGGCTTGTGGAAGCGCCGTCGCTCAACGGATAAAAGGTACCCCGGGGATAACAGGCTGATCTTCCCCAAGAGTCCATATCGACGGGATGGTTTGGCACCTCGATGTCGGCTCGTCGCATCCTGGGGCTGGAGTCGGTCCCAAGGGTTGGGCTGTTCGCCCATTAAAGCGGTACGCGAGCTGGGTTTAGAACGTCGTGAGACAGTTCGGTCCCTATCCGCTGTGCGCGTAGGAATATTGAGAAGGGCTGTCCCTAGTACGAGAGGACCGGGACGGACGAACCTCTGGTGTGCCAGTTGTCCTGCCAAGGGCATGGCTGGTTGGCTACGTTCGGAAAGGATAACCGCTGAAAGCATCTAAGCGGGAAGCCTGCTTCGAGATGAGTATTCCCACCTCCTTGAGAGGGTAAGGCTCCCAGTAGACGACTGGGTTGATAGGCCAGATGTGGAAGCCTCGTAAGGGGTGGAGCTGACTGGTACTAATAGGCCGAGGGCTTGTCCTCAGTTGCTCGCGTCCACTGTGTTAGTTCTGAATTCAGCGCCGATGGTACTGCAGGGGGGACCCTGTGGGAGAGTAGGACACCGCCGAACAATCTTTCAGGACCCTTGGTCCCAGCGTTCAACGCTGGGACCAAGGGTCCTTTTTTATTTCCGCTTCAATTTTCCGAAGCGCGTCGGGCAGCCGACTGCGCGAGAATGACTGCAGTACCCGAAGACAGGAGTCGCACCGATGTCCACCAACTCTCCCGAGGACCGTCCGCAGCGCGATGGGCGCGGCCGTGACGGCGGTGACAGGGGCGGCTACCGGGGCGGTCGTGACGACCGCGGCCCGCGCCGTGACGACGACCGTGGCGGCCGTCCGGCCGGCGGTGGCTACGGCCGCCGCGACGACAGCCGCGGCAGCACCGGCGGCGGGTTCCGTCGTGATGACCGCCGCGACGACCGGGGCCCGCGCCGTGACGACGACCGAGGTGGCCGTCCGACCGGTGGCGGCAACGGCGGCGGCTACGGCCGTCGCGACGACCGTCCGTCCGGCCCGCGCCGTGACGACGACCGTGGTGGTCGTCCCTCGGGTGGTGGCTACGGCCGTCGCGACGATAACCGTGGCGGCTCCGGTTCCGGCACGGGTGGTGGCTTCGGGCGTCGTGACGACCGTCCGGCCCCGCGTCGTGATGATGACCGTGGTGGGTTCCGTCGCGATGACCGTCGTGATGAGCGTCCCTCGTTCCGTCGGGATGACGACCGTGGTGGTCGTCCCTCGGGTGGTGGCTATGGCCGTCGTGACGATAACCGTGGCGGCTCCGGCACCGGTGGTGGCTTCGGGCGTCGCGATGACCGTCCGGCCCCGCGTCGTGATGATGACCGTGGCGGCTTCCGCCGCGACGACCGCCCGGCCCCGCGCCGCGACGACCGGCCCTCGTTCCGTCGGGATGACGACCGTGGTGGCCGCCCCACCGGCGGTGGTGGCTATGGCCGTCGTGACGACAACCGTGGCGGCTCCGGCACCGGTGGTGGCTTCGGGCGTCGCGATGACCGTCCGGCTCCCCGTCGTGATGATGACCGTGGTGGGTTCCGTCGCGATGACCGTCGTGATGAGCGTCCTTCCTTCCGTCGGGATGACGACCGTGGTGGCCGCCCCACCGGCGGTGGTGGCTATGGCCGTCGTGACGACAACCGTGGCGGCTCCGGCACTGGTGGTGGCTTCGGGCGTCGTGACGACCGTCCGGCCCCGCGCCGTGATGATGACCGTGGTGGGTTCCGTCGCGATGACCGTCGTGATGAGCGTCCCTCCTTCCGCCGCGACGACGACCGTGGTGGTCGCCCCACCGGCGGCGGTGGCTTCGGGCGTCGTGACGACCGTCCGGCCCCGCGCCGTGACGACGACCGTGGTGGGTTCCGCCGCGACGACCGCGCCCCGCGCCGCGAGGACGACCGTGGTGGCTACCGAGGCCGTGACAGCCGCGACAGCCGGGACAGCCGCGACGACCGCGGTGGGTTCCGCCGCGACGACCGTCGTGACGAGCGTCCGGCCTTCCGCCGGGACGACCGTCCGGCCCCGCGCCGCGACGACGACCGTGGCGGCTACCGCAGCCGTGACGACCGTGGCGGGTTCCGTGGCGGCGACGACCGCCGCGAGCGGGACCGCGACCGCGAGCCGATCAAGCGGCTGCCGATCGACGAGGACGTCACGGGCAACGAGATCGACGAGGACGTGCGTCAGGAGCTGCTGAGCCTGCCGAAGACCCTCGCCGAGGACGTCGCCCAGAACCTGGTCATGGTGGCCCGCCTGATCGACGAGGACCCCGAGCAGGCGTACGCGTACTCGCGTATCGCGCTGCGGCTCGCCTCCCGAGTGGCGGCTGTCCGCGAGGCGGCCGGCTTCGCCGCGTACGCGACGCAGAAGTACTCCGAGGCGCTGGCTGAGTTCCGGGCCGCGCGGCGGATGACCGGACACGTCGAGCTGTGGCCCGTCATGGCCGACTGCGAGCGCGGCATGGGCCGCCCCGAGCGTGCGCTCGAGATGGCCGGCGCGCCCGAGGTGCAGAAGCTCGACAAGGCGAGCCAGGTGGAGATGCGCCTGGTCGCGGCCGGTGCGCGGCGGGACATGGGGCAGCTGGACGCCGCCATCGTGACCCTGCAGAGCCCGGAGCTGGCGTCGAATTCGGTGCAGCCGTGGACCCCGCGTCTGCGGTACGCCTACGCGGACGCGCTGCTCGCCGCCGGGCGTGAGGACGAGGCGCGCGAGTGGTTCGCCAAGGCGCTGGAGTCCGACAAGGACGGCACCACCGACGCCTCGGACCGACTGGCCGAGATGGACGGCGTGGACTTCGTGGACGCCCTCGGCGAGGAGCGGGACGAGCAGGACGAGCAGGCCGACGCCGAACTCCTCGACACCGCCGACGAGTCGGACCGCCTGTCGGACGAGGACGACGACCGCGCCGACGACGAGGACGAGGACGACGACGAGTTCGACGACGTCAACGATGTCGACGACGTCACGGCCGAGGCGCAGACCCAGGCCGAGGTCGTGGACGAAGACGAAGACGACCGCGACGACGAGGACGAGGCCGAGGTCGCGTCGGGCTCCGTGGTTGATTCCGACGCCGACGCCGACAAGGGTCCGGCCGACAAGGCCTGAGTCATCGTCCGCGCCAACGCCTCCGTAGGAGGCTGAAGGCAGTTGGGAAAGGGCGGCACCCCACCGGGGTGCCGCCCTTTCGCGTATCCGCCGCTCCCGGCTGTACCGCTCAGTTCACCGTCAGGCTCCGCAGCACCAGACCCGTCGCCGGCTTCGGGCCGAAGGACGTCGACTTGCGGGGCATCGTGACACCCTGGCGGGCCAGATCGCGGACGACGTCCTCGCGGACGGGATGCATGAGCACCGCCGTACCGCCGCGCCGCTCCGCCTGCTCGACGGCGGCCGTCGTGTCATGGATGTACATGATGTGCTCGGGCGCGTCCGGGATGCGCCAGACGTGGTCCAGGAGCGTGGAGTGGAGTACGGCCGCGTCCAGTTCGCGCCAGGCCTGCGGGCGGTCGGCGCGGACGGTGCGGGCGAGCAGGGCCGGGTCCGGGCGGTCCAGGAGGTGGAAGTGCCCGTCGCCCGCCAGCAGGAACGCGTTGCCCTCGGTGCTCGCCTCCGCGAGGAGGTCGAGCGCGTCGGGCAGCGGCACCGAGAACGTACGGATGCGGAAGGCACCGGATTCGGCCACCGCCGCCAGTGCGTCGCTGACCGGAAGCCGGTGCAGCAACCGGTGGATCGCGCGCACCCGCAGCGGATAGCGGGCCGTGTCCACGAGCAGGACCAGGCCGAAGTCCCAGGGGCCGGGCGCCGACTGCTCGGAGCGCAGCCGCAGATAGGTCGCCCAGCGGTGGTGGCCGTCGGCGATCACCGCCTGGTGGTGGGCGAGGTCCGCCTGGATCTCGGCGAGGTCGGCGGGGTCCGTGACCGCCCACAGCCGGTGGCTGTAGCCGTCCTCGGTGGTGGTCGAGAGCAGCGGTTCGCGCCCTACGGTCCGTTCGATGACCGCGCCCGCGCCGGTCGGCTCGCCGCCGTCGGGGCCGGCGTCGCCGTGGTACGTCAGGAGCAGCGGCTCGAAGTGCGCGGCCGTCGTGCGCATCAGGTCGGCGCGGTCCTCCACGACGTGCGGCATGACGTCCTCGTGCGGCAGCACCACACCCTCGGCGGGCTCCGAGAGGGCCAGCGCCCCGATCAGGCCGCGCTGGAGCAGAGCGCCGTCGTGCTGCTCGTACACGTACAGCGCGGGCACCGGATCGGGGGCGAGGACGCCCTCCGCCAGCCAGTCGTCGAGGGTGAGCGCGGCCTGCTGGTGCCGTGCGGCGGGCGTGGCGGCCTGCGGCAGGATCAGCCGGACGATGTTGTACGGATCCGCCGACTCCAGGTGCAGCAGACCGTCGGGCCGCACCACGACGTCGTACGGCGGCGAGGTGACGGCCGCGAGGCTGCCGACGCGCTCGGGTACATAGCGCAGCCCTCGGAAGGGAAGCAGGCGCAGCCCGTCGTCCGTACGCCCAGTTGTGGTCATTGGTGCATGGTAAGTGGGGTGCGGGCATGCGTGATGATCGGGGGGAGAGCGTCGAGCGAGGAGTGGATGAGGATGAGCCAGCCCAGCAGGACCCGGCCGAGCGGGAGCGCGCGTGCGCTGAGTGAGGTGTACGACACGGCTCTGCTGGATCTCGACGGGGTGGTGTACGCGGGCGGGGAGGCGATCGGGCACGCCGTCGACTCGCTGGGTACGGCCCGGGAGGGCGGGATGCACCTCGCGTACGTCACCAACAACGCGTTGCGGACGCCGGACGCGGTGGCGGCGCACCTCACCGAGCTGGGGGTGCCGGCCGAGCCGGGTGATGTGATCACCTCGGCGCAGGCGGTGGCGCGGCTGATCTCCGAGCAGGTGCCGGAGGGTTCCCGGGTGCTGGTGATCGGTGGCGAGGGGCTGCGGGTGGCGCTGCGCGAGCGCGGCCTGGTGCCGGTCGAGTCGGCGCAGGACGACCCGGCGGCGGTGGTGCAGGGGTACGGCGGGCCCGACCTGGCCTGGGGCCGGTTCGCCGAGGCGTCGTACGCGGTCGCGGCCGGGGTGCCGTGGTTCGCGTCCAACACCGATCTGACGATCCCGAGCGGGCGCGGTATCGCGCCAGGCAACGGGGCGGCCGTGGAGGTGGTGCGGATCGCGACCGGCGCCGAGCCGCAGGTGGCGGGGAAGCCGCTGCCTCCGATGCACCGGGAGACGATCATCCGTACGGGTGCGCGCAAGCCGCTGGTGGTGGGGGACCGGCTGGACACGGACATCGAGGGCGCGTTCAACGGTGAGGTGGACTCGCTGCTGGTGCTCACCGGGGTGACGGACGGCGCCCGGCTGCTGGCCGCGCGCCCCGAGCACCGGCCGACCTTCGTGGACGCGGATCTGCGGGGGATGCTGACCGGCCAGCCGGAAGTGGCTGAAAACGACGGTGAGTTCCGGTGCGGCGGGTGGACGGCGGCGGTCCGCGACGAGGCGTTCGCCCTCGATGGTGAGGGCGAGCCGATGGACGGTCTGCGGGCGCTCTGCGCGGCGGCCTGGACGTACGCGGGCGAGGGTGTGTGCGAGCTGGACGCGGGGAAGGTGCTGGAGCGGTTGGGGGTGTGAGCCGCGAGTGGTCCCGGGGTCCGGGGGC
>NZ_JBJHPC010000485.1:0-5518 GCF_045257485.1 Streptomyces sp. YS-3
GTACCGGACCTCCCCGCACCCCCCGCCGCGGAGCACACCGGCGGACCCACCGCCGGCGACCACGTGCTCCGCTATCTGCGCGCCCAGCGCGACGCCCTCGTCGCCCACGACCCCGCCGTCCGCCGCGACCTGCCCGACGCCGTCCACCAGATGCGCGTCGCCTCCCGCCGCCTGCGCAGCGCGCTGAAGTCGTACGGGAAAGTCCTCGACCGGACCGTCACCGACCCGCTCGGCGAGGAGCTGAAATGGCTCGCGGGCGAGCTCGGCGTCGACCGCGACCACGAAGTGCTCACCGCCCGCCTCCAGAGCCGCGTCGCCGCCCTGCCCAGGACCCTCGTCCTCGGACCGGTCCGGGGACGGCTGCGCATCTGGAGCGTGGCCCGCCGCTCCGGCTCGCGCCGCAGGACCGTCGCCGCCCTGGACAGCAGGCGCCACCTCGCCCTGCTCGACGCCCTGGACGCCCTGCTCGCCGCCCCGCCGCTGCGCCCGGCAGCCCACCGGCCCGCCGCGAAGGTGCTGCCCAAGGCGGTGCTCAAGGACTACGAGCGGCTGGCGGCCCGGATCGCGCACGCCCTGGAGCTCGCCCCCGGCGAGCAGCGCGACCGGGCCCTGCACGACGCCCGCAAGGCGGCCAAACGCGCCCGCTACTGCGCCGAGGCCGCCGGGCCCGCGCTCGGCGCCCCCGCGAAGAAGTTCGCCAAGCGGATGAAGGCGGTGCAGAAGGTCCTGGGCGACCACCAGGACAGCGTGGTGGCCCGCGAGGCGCTGCGCGGTCTGGCGGTCCAGGCCCATCTGGCCGGCGAGTCCGCGTTCACCTGGGGACTTCTGTACGGACAGGAGGAGGCGGCCGGCGCAGGCCGCGAGCGCGAGCTGCCCGAAGTCTGGCGCGTAGCCTCCCGGCCGAAGCACCGCGGGCGCCTGCGGGGCTGAGGCGGACAAACGCGGCGGCGGGGGGCGCCCCGCGAGCGGGTTACGCTAGAGAGTCGCCCCCTTGCCAGCTCACGAAAGTTCGTCGAGATGACTGCCGCCGAGTCCGTCTTCCCACAGCTCGAAGCCCTGCTCCCGCATGTGCAGAAGCCGATCCAGTACGTCGGCGGTGAACTCAACTCCACGGTCAAGCCCTGGGAGAGCTGCGACGTGCGCTGGGCGCTCATGTACCCGGACGCCTACGAGGTCGGGCTCCCCAACCAGGGCGTCATGATCCTCTACGAGGTGCTGAACGAGCGCGAGGGCGTCCTGGCCGAGCGCACCTACAGCGTGTGGCCGGACATGGAAGCACTGATGCGCGAGCACAAGGTGCCCCAGTTCACCGTGGACAGCCACCGCCCCGTCGGCGCCTTCGACGTGTTCGGGCTCAGCTTCTCCACCGAGCTCGGCTACACCAACATGCTCACGGCCCTGGACCTGGCGGGCATCCCGCTGGAGGCCAAGGACCGCGGCATCGACGACCCGATCGTCCTCGCGGGCGGCCACGCTGCCTTCAACCCCGAGCCGATCGCGGACTTCATCGACTGCGCCGTCATCGGCGACGGCGAGCAGGCCGTCCTCGACATGACCGCCATCATCCGCGCGTGGAAGGCCGAGGGCCGCCCCGGCGGTCGCGAGGAGGTCCTGTTCCGCCTCGCGAAGACCGGCAACGTGTACGTGCCGGGCTTCTACGACGTGGAGTACCTCCCCGACGGCCGTATCGGCCGTGTCGTGCCCAACAGGTCGGGCGTGCCGTGGCGGGTCAGCAAGCACACCGTCATGGACCTCGACGAGTGGCCCTACCCCAAGCAGCCGCTCGTGCCGCTCGCGGAGACCGTCCACGAGCGCATGTCGGTGGAGATCTTCCGCGGCTGCACCCGCGGCTGCCGCTTCTGCCAGGCCGGCATGATCACGCGCCCCGTGCGGGAGCGAAGCATCACCGGCATCGGCGAGATGGTGGAGAAGGGCCTGAAGGCGACCGGCTTCGAGGAGGTCGGCCTGCTCTCCCTGTCCAGCGCCGACCACACCGAGATCGGTGAGATCGCCAAGGGCCTCGCGGACCGCTACACCGAGGACAAGATCGGCCTCTCGCTGCCCTCCACCCGGGTGGACGCCTTCAACGTCGACCTCGCCAACGAGCTGACCCGCAACGGCCGTCGCTCGGGTCTGACGTTCGCCCCCGAGGGCGGCTCGGAGCGCATGCGCAAGGTCATCAACAAGATGGTCTCCGAAGAGGACCTGATCCGTACGGTCGCCACCGCCTACGGCAACGGCTGGCGCCAGGTGAAGCTGTACTTCATGTGCGGCCTGCCGACCGAGACCGACGAGGACGTGCTCCAGATCGGCGACATGGCGGTCAACGTCATCGCCAAGGGCCGCGAGGTCTCCGGCCAGAACGACATCCGCTGCACGGTCTCCATCGGCGGGTTCGTGCCCAAGCCGCACACCCCCTTCCAGTGGGCGCCGCAGCTCTCCGCCGAGGAGACCGACGCCCGCCTGGAGAAGCTGCGCGACAAGATCCGCGGCGACAAGAAGTACGGCCGCTCGATCGGCTTCCGCTACCACGACGGCAAGCCGGGCATCGTCGAGGGCCTGCTCTCGCGCGGCGACCGCCGCGTCGGCGCGGTGATCCGCGCCGTCTACGAGGACGGCGGACGCTTCGACGGCTGGCGCGAGCACTTCAGCTACGACCGCTGGATGGCCTGCGCCGAGAAGACCCTGCCGTCGTACGGCGTGGACGTCGACTGGTACACCACCCGCGAGCGCACCTACGAGGAAGTCCTGCCCTGGGACCACCTGGACTCCGGCCTCGACAAGGACTGGCTCTGGGAGGACTGGCAGGACGCGCTCGACGAGACCGAGGTCGAGGACTGCCGCTGGACGCCGTGCTTCGACTGCGGGGTGTGCCCGCAGATGGACACGCACATCCAGATCGGCCCCACGGGCAAGAAACTGCTCCCGCTGACCGTCGTCAAGTAACCGCCCGATCACCGGTTGATCACAGCAGGCCCCGCACCGCAACGGTACGGGGCCTGCGGCGCGTCCAGAGGTACATGGAACTCCAGCAGCAGCCACCGAGGCAGCCCGAGGGCTGTCTGACCGTCGCGATCCGCCTCCCGGTACGGATCGTCGTCCTGGTCCTGGTGGTCCCCGTCCGCCTCCTGTGGGACGCGGTCGCGGCGACGGGGCGCGCGGTGTACCGCACGGTGCTGCGGCCGGTGGGGCGGGGGCTGGGGTGGCTGGCCCGCACGCTGATCGTGCTGCCGCTCACGTACACGGCCCAGGGCCTGGCCTGGGCGGTACGGGTGCTGGTGTTCACGCCGCTGGGGTGGCTGTGGCGGTGGCTGGCCGTGCCGCTGTGGCGGTACGCGGTGGCGCTCCCGGCGAGCTGCTTGTACCGGTACGTCCTCACCCCCCTCGGCCACGGCATCGCCTGGCTCGCGGGTGGCGGGTGGGCGGCCCTGGCCTGGCTCGGGCGCGGGATCGGCGCGGTCCTCTCCGCGCTCGCGACCGCCCTCGTACGAGTGGGTTTGTTCTTGTTCGTGATCCCCGTCGGGTGGTTCTGCCGACGGGTGCTGATGCCCGTCGGACGCGCCCTCGCCGTCGTCGCGCGAGAGGTCGGTGCCGCCTTGGGGCACGCCTGGCGGATCGCCGGACACCTTTCGCGGGCCGTCGGACGCGCCCTCGCCGTCGTCGCGCGTGAGATCGGTGCCGCTTTCGGGCACGCCTGGCGGATCGCCGGGCACCTCTCGCGGGCCGTCGGGCGCGCCCTGAAGTGGCTCGGATGGCAGCTGATCGGGCGCCCGGTGCGCTGGGTGTGGCGCACCCTGTGCGCGCCGGTGCTGCACTGGGCGCGCCGCACCCTGTGGGCCCCGGCGGCGCGCGCGGCGGCCGTGGCGGGCCGTGCCGCGCGCGCCGCGCTGAGCGGCGCCGCGCGTACCGCCCGCGAGGCCCTCTCCTCGGTCCGCGCGACCGTGCGGCAGGCCCGCGCGGACGCCTGGCGGGCGCTGGCCGGCGGCCCTCGCCGGGAACCGGAACCGCTTGCGGCGCGTACTCTGGGTAGTACAACTACTGCCTCCGGCGCGGTGCCCGCCCCCGAGATCTCCCTCAGCAAGACGGAGGGATGAGCCGGGCGGCGCGCGGGCCGTGACCGGAGGGCCCCCACAGGACAGGTGGGCGGCGCCCACCGCGCCCGCCCCGCACGAGGAGAAGAACCACTGGGCAAGCGACAGCCCGAAGGCCCGCCGCCCGCACCTGCGGTGCAGCGCATCCGACTGCGCTACACCAAGCGCGGTCGCCTCCGGTTCACCAGCCACCGTGACTTCCAGCGCGCCTTCGAGCGCGCGCTGCGCCGCGCCGAGGTGCCCATGGCCTACTCGGCAGGCTTCACCCCGCACCCCAAGGTGTCGTACGCGAACGCCGCCCCCACCGGTACCGGCTCCGAGGCCGAGTACCTGGAGATCGCGCTCACCGAGCACCGCGACCCGGCGACGCTGCTCACGCTGCTCGACGAGTCGCTGCCCGCCGGGCTCGACATCACCGACGCCGTGGAGGCCCGCACCTCGGGCCTGGCCGACCGGCTGACCGCCTCCGTCTGGGAGCTGCGGCTCGACGGCGTGCCCGTCGAGGACGCCGAGAAGGCCGTCGAGGCCTTCCTCGCGGCCGAGACCGTCGAGGTCCAGCGCCGTACCAAGAACGGCATGCGCACCTTCGACACGCGCGGCGCCGTGGCCGGCCTGGAGGCGCTTTCTCCCCAGGCCGATAGGCCGCTGGACAAGCCCTGTGCGATACTGCGCCTGGTGGTACGGCACCTGACACCTGCCGTGCGACCCGACGACGTCCTGTCCGGTCTCCGAGCTGTGGCCGACCTGGCGCCGCCGGTCCCCGCAGCGGTGACCAGGCTGGCGCAGGGGCTCTTCGACGAGGAGTCCGGCACGGTGACCGACCCGCTCGCGCCCGACCGCGAGGCAGCCCCGGCCGCTCCACCCAAGGCCGCCGGGACCACCTCTGCGACGGCGCCGGGTCCAGCCGCGTAAGGGCAGTCGTTGTAGCGCAGCCCTGGTACTCGGAAGCCACCTGGGTCGGGCCGCGCACTGACCAGAAGACTTTCGCCAGGCCGTGCGTACATCGCGTACGGAACCGGCGAGCCGGACATATCAGCTCCCGTGCGGCGCCCGCGCCCCGGACGGCGGCACCCGCGCACATCACGCGGACGTGCCGCCGGACCGGAACCAGGCGCGGCGCCCGGGAGCGTGACGGGAGCTACGCCCGCATGCTTGAGAACGAGAAGAACGAATCCGGTGTGACCGGAGACGACAACAACAGCCCCAGCGACACGCTGCCGCCGCGCCGCAGGCGCCGCGCGGCGTCGCGGCCCGCCGGTCCGCCGGGAGCCCCGGGCGCCGACACGCCCGAGACGCCCGCCGCGGCCACCGAAGCCCCGGCCGAGACGCCCGCCGCCGCCGAGGAGGCCGCACCGGCCCGTCCGCGTCGCCGTGCCACCCGCAAGGCGACCGCCCCGGCGGGTGCGCCGGCCGAGACGGCCGAGACC
>NZ_JBJHPC010000486.1:0-5511 GCF_045257485.1 Streptomyces sp. YS-3
CGGTGGCGGGCCGCGCCGACGAACTCTGCAGGTACGCGGTGCTGTTCGGCGACCCCCAGCTCGCGCTGACCGCCGTCGACCGGGTCCTCGACATCACCGCCGAGGAGGTGCGGGACGTGGCCCGGGCCACCCTGCGCCCGGACAACAGGGCGGTGCTGGTCTACGAGCCGACCACCGCGGCAGCAGACGAGGCGGCCGGCTGGGGGTGGAACTGCATGGTCACGCCGGTCTCGCTCACTGCTCTGCTCCCTCTGCGTCGGCCTCGGCCGCCTCGTCTGCTGCCGCGGTGGTCGGCTCGTAGACCAGCACCGCCCTGTTGTCCGGGCGCAGGGTGGCCCGGGCCACGTCCCGCACCTCCTCGGCGGTGATGTCGAGGACCCGGTCGACGGCGGTCAGCGCGAGCTGGGGGTCGCCGAACAGCACCGCGTACCTGCAGAGTTCGTCGGCGCGGCCCGCCACCGTGCCGAGCCGGTCCAGCCACTCGCGCTCCAGCTGGGCCTGGGCGCGCTCCATCTCCTCGGCCGTGGGGCCCTCTTCGGCGAACCGGGCGAGCTCCTCGTCGACGGCCGACTCGATGTCGGGGACGTCGACCCCGCCGGACGTCTTCACGTCCAGCCAGCCGAGCGAGGGGGCGCCGGCCAGGCGCAGCAGACCGAATCCGGCCGCGACCGCGCTCTGGTCGCGGCGCACCAGGCGGTTGTGGAGGCGGGAGGACTCGCCGCCGCCGAGGACGGTGAGCGCCAGGTCCGCGGCGTCGCACTCGCGGGTGCCGTCGTGCGGCAGCCGGTAGGCGGCCATCAGGGCGCGCGCGGGCACGTCCTCGTGGACGACCTCGCGCAGCTGCTCACCGATGACGCCGGGCAGCGTGCCGTCGCGCGGCGGCTGCTTGCCGTCGTGGGAGGGGATGGAGCCGAAGTACTTCTCGATCCAGGCGAGCGTGCGATCGGGATCGATGTCGCCGACGACCGAGAGGACCGCGTTGTTCGGCGCGTAGTACGTACGGAAGAAGGCGCGCGCGTCCTCCAGGGTCGCCGCGTCCAGGTCGGCCATGGAGCCGATCGGCGTGTGGTGGTACGGGTGGCCGTCCGGGTAGGCCAGCGCGGTGAGCTTCTCGAACGCCGTGCCGTAGGGCACGTTGTCGTACCGCTGGCGGCGCTCGTTCTTGACGACGTCGCGCTGGTTCTCCATGGACTCCTCGTCCAGGGCGGAGAGCAGCGAGCCCATGCGGTCGGCCTCCAGCCAGAGCGCGAGCTCCAGCTGGTGGGTCGGCATGGTCTCGAAGTAGTTGGTGCGCTCGAAGCTGGTGGTGCCGTTGAGGGAGCCGCCGGCGCCCTGCACCAGTTCGAAGTGGCCGTTTCCGTGGACCTGGTGCGAGCCCTGGAACATCAGGTGCTCGAAGAGGTGAGCCAGGCCCGTACGGCCCTTGACCTCGTGGCGGGAGCCCACGTCGTACCAGAGGCAGACCGCGGCGACCGGGGTCAGGTGGTCCTCGGAGAGCACCACGCGCAGGCCGTTGGCCAGCCGGTGCTCGGTCGCTGTCAGGCCGCCGGAGCCGGCCTGGGCGGTGGCCGTGTGACCCATGGGCATGTACGTCCCTTCGATCGCGGTGAAGAAGTCCTGCCACTGTATGCAAGCGCACCGACACCTGGCGAAGTTCCCGGGTCGCGGTCCGCGTTGTCAGTGGGACGGTCCACAATGGTCGGCGTCAGCAGCAGACCTTGTTGGTGGTCGCTAAGAAGAACACGTTGGTGAAGGAGCCGCAGCCGCGATGGCCCGCCGCAGCACGAAGACCCCGCCGCCGGACGATTTCGAGGAGAAGATCCTCGACATCGACGTCGTGGACGAAATGCAGGGCTCCTTTCTCGAGTACGCCTACTCGGTGATCTACTCGCGGGCCCTGCCGGACGCCCGCGACGGCATGAAGCCGGTCCACCGCCGCATCGTCTACCAGATGAACGAGATGGGCCTGCGCCCCGAACGCGGCTATGTGAAGTGCGCGCGCGTGGTCGGCGAGGTCATGGGCAAGCTCCACCCGCACGGCGACGCATCGATCTACGACGCGCTGGTGCGGATGGCGCAGCCCTTCTCCATGCGCCTGCCGCTCGTCGACGGCCACGGCAACTTCGGCTCGCTCGGCAACGACGACCCGCCGGCCGCGATGCGGTACACCGAGTGCAGGATGGCCGACGCCACCCAGCTGATGACCGAGTCGATCGACGAGGACACCGTCGACTTCTCGCCGAACTACGACGGCCAGGAGCAGGAGCCGGTCGCCCTTCCCGCCGCCTTCCCCAACCTGCTGGTCAACGGCGCGACCGGGATCGCGGTCGGCATGGCGACCAATATGCCGCCGCACAACCTGGGCGAGGTCATCGCCGCCGCCCGCCATCTGATCCGGCACCCCAACGCGGACCTGGAAGCGCTGATGCGCTTCGTCCCCGGCCCCGACCTGCCCACCGGTGGCCGGATCGTGGGCCTGTCCGGCATCAAGGACGCGTACGAGTCGGGCCGCGGCACCTTCAAGATCCGCGCCAAGGTGTCGGTGGAGAACGTGACGGCGCGCCGCAAGGGCCTGGTCGTCACGGAACTGCCGTTCACGGTCGGCCCGGAGAAGGTGATCTCCAAGATCAAGGACCTGGTCGGCTCCAAGAAGCTCCAGGGCATCGCCGACGTCAAGGACCTCACCGACCGCTCGCACGGTCTGCGTCTGGTCATCGAGGTCAAGAACGGCTTCGTCCCGGAAGCCGTCCTGGAGCAGCTCTACAAGCTGACGCCGATGGAGGAGTCCTTCGGCATCAACAACGTGGCACTGGTGGACGGCCAGCCGCTCACCATGGGCCTCAAGGAGCTCCTTGAGGTCTACCTCGACCACCGCTTCGAGGTGGTGCGCCGGCGCAGCGAGTTCCGCCGCACCAAGCGCCGCGACCGGCTGCACCTGGTGGAGGGCCTGCTCGTCGCGCTCCTCGACATCGACGAGGTCATCCGTCTCATCCGGTCGAGTGACAACTCGGCGCAGGCCAAGCAGCGCCTGATCGAGCACTTCTCGCTCAGCGAGATCCAGACGCAGTACATTCTGGACACCCCGCTGCGCCGCCTCACCAAGTTCGACCGCATCGAGCTGGAGAGCGAGCGCGACCGCCTCACCGGCGAGATCGACGAGCTGACCGGCATCCTGGAGTCCGACAGCGAGCTGCGCAAGCTGGTCTCGGCCGAACTGGCCGCGGTGGCCAAGAAGTTCGGCACCGAGCGGCGCACGGTGCTGCTGGAGTCGGCGGGCGCCCCGGTCGCGGCCGTGCCGCTGGAGGTCGCGGACGACCCGTGCCGGGTGCTGCTCTCCTCGACGGGCCTGCTGGCGCGCACCGCGAACGCGGAACCGCTCGCGGAGGCCGAGCGCCGCGCCAAGCACGATGTGATCGTCTCCGCGGTGCCCGCGACCCAGCGCGGTGACATCGGCGCGGTCACCTCGGCGGGGCGGCTGCTGCGGCTCGCCGTGATCGACCTGCCTCAGCTGCCGGACACGGCCGCCGCGCCCAACCTCTCGGGCGGCGCCCCGGTCTCGGAGTTCCTCTCGCTGGAGGCCGACGAGACCCTGGTGTGCCTGACAACGCTGGACGAGTCGTCGCCGGGTCTGGCGATCGGCACCGAGCAGGGCGTGGTCAAGCGCGTGGTGCCCGACTATCCGGCCAACAAGGACGAGCTGGAGGTCATCTCCCTCAAGGACGGCGACCGGATCGTCGGCGCGGTCGAGCTGCGCACCGGCGAGGAGGACCTGGTCTTCATCACGGACGACGCCCAGTTGCTGCGCTACCAGGCCTCGCAGGTGCGCCCGCAGGGCCGCCCGGCGGGCGGTATGGCGGGCATCAAGGTCGCCGACGGCGCCAAGGTGATCTCGTTCACCGCGGTCGACCCGGCGGCGGACGCCGTGGTGTTCACGGTGGCGGGCTCGCGCGGCACCCTGCTCGGGGACTCGGCGGCGACGGTCAAGCTGACACCGTTCGACCAGTATCCGCGCAAGGGCCGGGCCACCGGCGGGGTGCGCTGCCAGCGGTTCCTGAAGGGCGAGGACATGCTGGTGCTGGCCTGGGCGGGCGCTGCCCCGGCGAAGGCGGCGCAGGCCAACGGGACCCCGGTGGAGCTCCCGGAGCCCGACCCGCGCCGCGACGGCTCGGGCACTCCGCTGGGCCACACGGTGTCGGTGCTGGCGGGTCCCGCGCTGTAGCCGGGGCGGGCAGGCGACAGCCGGGGCGGACAGGCTATCGCCGGAGCGAGCGCGACAGCGGGGCCGGCGGGCCGCGGGCGGGGGGCTACTCCTCGCCCGGGGCCCCGTCGGCCCCGTCGGCTTCCTCCTCCTCGGGGACTGCCCGCGTCTCGTCGGCCTCCTCCGTCTCGTCCCGCTGTACGTAGCGCAGGACGCCCCACATGGCGGCCTCGTCCGGGGTGTCCCGCGGCTGCGCCGCCACGGCCGCGTCCAGGGAGGCGCGCAGCCCCCCAGTGTCGATTCCCGAGCCGATCAGGACGAGCTGGGTCAGCCGCTCCTCGCCGGGCGGCCAGGGCTCCGGGTAGAAGCGCAGGAACGGGCCGACGGCGTGGACGCCGTACCGGTTGAGCGGGTCGGCCGGCCCGAAGTCGACGAACCCCTTGAGGCGGTAGAGGCCCTCGGGGCGGCTGTCGAGGAAGGCCATCAGCCGGCGCGGGTCCATGGGCACGGCCGAGGTGAAGGCGACGGACTCGTACCTGGTGTGCAGATGGCCCGCGTGGGCGCACCCGGGCCCGCACTCCTGCCCGTGCGCCTCTGCGTGCGCCTCTTCGTGCGCCCCTTCCTCGTCCAGCAGATCCTCGAAGGCGAGCTGGCCGACCCGCTCGGTACTGGGCCGGCGGTCGAAGAACAGCTCGGGGTCCACCCGCCCGTACACGGCCTCCACCACCGGGGCGGCCCCGTCGAGGGACGCCCGCAGCCGGTCGAGCTCCGCCCCGGGAACCCGGTCGGTCTTGTTGAGCACCACCAGGTCCGCGACCGCGAGATGGCGGTCGATCTCGGGGTGCCGCGCCCGGGTCGCGTCGTACTCGGCGGCGTCGACGACCTCGACCAGCCCGCCGTACACGACCCGCGGGTTCTCGCTGGCCAGCACCATCCGCACCAGTTCCTGCGGCTCCGCGAGACCGCTCGCCTCGATGACGAGGACGTCGAGCCCGGCGGCGGGCCGGGTCAGCTTCTCCAGATACACGTCGAGCTCGCTCGCGTCGACGGCGCAGCACAGACAGCCGTTGCCGAGCGAGAGAGTCGAGTCGCCGAGCTGTCCGGCCACGGTCATCGCGTCGATCTCGATGGATCCGAAGTCGTTGACGATCGCCCCGATCCGGGTGCCCCGGCCGGCCCGCAGCAGATGGTTGAGCAAAGTGGTCTTGCCCGAGCCGAGGAAGCCCGCGAGGACCACGACGGGGATCTGCTGGGTCGGACCGGTCGGACTCACGAGGGTGCCTTTCTGGGCGGGCGCGTACGGGTGGGGCGCG
>NZ_JBJHPC010000487.1:0-5502 GCF_045257485.1 Streptomyces sp. YS-3
GGGCGGGGTGGGCAAGACCCAGCTCGCCGCCGACTACGCCCGCACCGCATGGGACGAGGATCGCCTGGACGTCCTGGTCTGGGTCACCGCGAGTGCCCAGTCGCCTGTGGTGAGCGGATACGCGCAGGCCGGCGTCGAACTGTGCCGGGCCGACCCCGACGATCCCGAACTCGCCGCGAAACAGTTCCTGGCCTGGCTCGTCCCCAAGCCCGGGCAAAGGCCGTGTCGGTGGCTGATCATCCTGGACGACGTCACCGATCCCAGCGACCTCATCGTCCACCCGGACGACCCCGGTAAACGCTACAGTCTGTGGCCGCCCGCCAGCCCGCACGGCCGGGTACTGCTCACCACCCGCCGCCGCGACTCAGCCCTGTTCGGAGAAGGCCGCCGACGGATCGAGGTCGGTCTGTTCACCCCTGCCGAGTCGGCCACCTACCTCAGTGCGGCCCTGGACGCCCAAGGCCGCACCGAGCCCGCCGACCAGCTCACCGCCCTGGCCGACGGCCTCGGGCACCTGCCCCTGGCCCTGGCCCAGGCCGCCGCCTATCTCATCGACTCCGGCGAGACCCCAGTTACCTACCGCAACCTGCTGGCTGACCGCGCGACTACACTTACCGACCTCGCACCCGAATCCCTGCCCGACGAGCAGGCCACGGCCCTCGCCGCCGCCTGGTCCCTTTCCATCGACCGCGCCGACACGCTGCGCCCCGCCGGCCTGGCCCGGCCCATGCTCCACCTGGCCGCCATGCTCGACGTCAACGGCATCCCACAGGCCGTCCTGACCGGCGAGACCGCCCGCGCTCACCTCGCCGCACACCGCACCGCAGAGGGCCCTGACTCGGAACGGGCACCCGTCTCCCCCTCGGAGGCGGTACGCACCCTGCGGGCACTGGACCGGCTCAGTCTCATCGACCATCAACCGGACACCCCCCATCAGACCGTCCGCATCCACCAACTCATCCAACGTGCCACCCGCGACACCCACACTCCCCAGCAGAACGATCAGGCTTCGCGCACCGCCGCCGATGCTTTGGTCGCGGCCTGGCCTGAGATCGAACGCGACACCGACCTCGCCCAAACTCTGCGTGCCAACGCCGCCGCTCTCACTGGCCACGCTGAAGACGTCCTGTACGAGTTCGACGGTGTCCATGCGGTGGTTGTCCGCGTCGGCGCCAGCCTGGGCACGACCGGCCAAGTAGCCGCCGCCGTTGAGCATTTCCAGCGCATCGCTGGTGTCGCCCAGGGCCGTCTGGGGCCGGACCATCCCCATACCCTCGCTGTCCGGGGCGAAGTCGCGCACTGGCGGGGAGAGACGGGAGATGCAGCCGGAGCCGCAAACGCCTGCGCCGAGCTGCTGGAGCACATGGAGCGAGTGCTCGGCAACGAGCACGTCATTACCCTCAGCACCCGTAGCAATGTCGCCCGCTTTCGAGGTGAGGCGGGGGATGCTTCCGGAGCAGCGGATGCCTTCGCCAAGCTCCTCGCCGACCAGGTGCGGGTGCTGGGGGATGAGCACCCCTATGCCTTCGCTGTCCGGGGCGAACTCGTGCGCTGGCGATGGAAGGCGGGGGATGCTGCCCGTGCAACGGCCGCCTCCGCCGAGCTGCTGGAGCACATGGAGCGAGTGCTGGGCAATGAACACGTCATTACCCTCAGCACCCGTGGCAATGTTGCTTGCTTTCGCGGTGAGGCGGGGGATGCTTCCGGAGCAGCGGATGCCTTCGCCGAACTCCTCACGGACCGGGTGCGGGTACTGGGCGATCACCATCCCGACACCATCGCCACCCGGCGCTGTGTCGCCCGCTGGCTGGGGAGGACGGGGGATGCGGCCGGAGCGGCGGCCGCCTACACTGAGGCGGTGGAGCACATAGTGCGGGTGTTTGGCCCAGACCACCCCGACACTCTCACCACCCGTGGCAATATCGCCTACTGGCTGGGAAGGGCGGGGGATGCTTCCGGAGCAGCAGATGCCTTCGCCGAGCTTCTTGCTGACCGGGCGCGGGTACTGGGTGATGACCACCCCTCCACCCTCACCACCCGGCACAATCTCGCCTGGTGCCAGGGTGAGGTGGGGGATGCTGCCGGGGCAGCGGATGCCTTCGCCGAGCTTCTTGCTGACCGGGCGCGGGTACTGGGCGATGGCCACCCCGACACCATCGCCACCCGACCCTGTGTCGCCTACTGGCGAGGGATGCAACTGTTAGTGAACCTACCGATTGATGAGCAAGATCATTAAACGGCGGCGCCAGCCTTGGTCGACGACGTCGGCACGCTCGTGGCCAAGTGGCACATCACCGACGACGCAGCCGACTACAAAATCCTGCTGGAACTGCTCACCGAGTACGGAGACACCCAGGAGAACCCGATTTGGGTGGCGATCGAGACCAGCCGCACATGGCTCTGCACAAGCATCGAGGCCCCAGCCAGACAGGTCGAAGCCCTCGTGAAGACGGGAGTCAGCGCGTGACGGTGCAGAAGGGATGCCCAGCGGGATCGGTGAGGACCCGCGCTTTGTCCCCATGGGGCTGGTAATCCGGCTTGCCCGCACCCAACTCCAGCAGCAGGGCCTCGGCCTCGTCCAGGCTCTCCGCGACCTTGAAGCAGATGTGAAGCTGCTGGGGAACGATCTGGTCAGGCCAACTCGGAGCCCGGTAGTCCTCGACCCGCTGGAAGCCGATGAAAAGTCCGTCCTCACGGTTGAGACCGGCAAACTCGGCGTCCGACTTCGGGTGCGGTTCAAAGCCGGTGGCCTGCTGATAGAACGCCGCCAGAGCCAGCGGATCAGGGCAATCGAGTGTTATCGCGACCAGTTCCATCTGCAGGGACATGAGACCTCCGAGTCGATCAGTGGACTTCCGTGCACGCCATAGAGGCGGCTGCCTACGGTTGAGCGGGACGGAGGGCGCGTTCGTTCCACTCAACCGTAAGCACAGCAGGTCAGGGCCACACCAGGCCAACAGTTATCTGGGACAGGACAGTGGGGGAGGGTGGCTGACGGCGGTCTTGGACCCGCAACGATGGATGGAGCTTCGACGCTTCCGGGGGCTGTTCGAGTCCGGGGCTATGAGCCTGTCGGAGATCGCCAAGGAGACCGGACTCAACCGCCGTACGGTCGGCGAGTACCTGTCCTCTGAGGGCGCGGTTGCCCCGCCTCGTCGGGCTGCGCCCGGACAAGGCTGTCTGCGGAAGCCAGAGCGGTGAGGAAGGCGGCGAGACTGATGTCGCGGATGGCAGGGATGTCGCGGACTGCATCACTAGCGAGGTCTTCACTTGCGGCCTGACGAGCCGCCACCAATCACGGGAACTGACTTCAGCAGGCCGTTCAGGCCGGGCATGTCGGCACCACCGCATTGGTTGAGTGGCGTCCCGCGCTCCTGCGCGCAATTGATCAGGGCGGTGTCAGGGCTTTGTCGCTGGGGTCCGTGATCACTTGGTGACTGGCATCGATCAGCCGATCGAGGAGGGACTCGGCGACGGCAGGGTTGGGGAAGAGCGGATGCCAGTCGCTGGGCGCCCGGTTGCTGGTGATGATTACGGACCGGCCCTGACTCGGAGATGAGTTCATAGAGGTCATCGGCCTGCGGGGCGGTCATCTGACGCATGGCGAATGAAAATGCGCAGCCTGGTACAGACGAACATGCGCCACGCGCTGTACGCCACAGCACTGGTGTCGACCGATAGTCGGGCCCGACCGGTCACTGGGGTCCGGCTGCGTCGAGGGTGTCGCTCATGCGAGGCCGTGTGATCAGAACCGGAGGTGCGGGAGGGTGAACTCAGGCAGGGCATAAGGGCCGGCCTGAGGTGCCGCCGGGTCGGCCGGCAGGTCGGCTCCGGGAATGTCGAGGGCGTGGGGTTCCGCGTTGTCGACGGGTGTGTAGTCGAGTGCCGCCGGATCTGGGACTTCCCAGAAACGGCGTGTGTTGGCGGATACGGCGTACACGGTGGTGAAGCGGGTGGACGGTGGAGCGGTCAGCGCAGCTCGAATGTAGCCGACGGCGTCGCGCGGGCTGAGCCACGTCGCCAGATGCCGAGGCTCGGTCGGCAGGGGTTCGAAGCTGCCGATGCGCAGGCAGAGGACGGACAAGCCGAACTTGTCAGCGTAGAGTTGCCCGAGGGCCTCGATGGCCGCCTTGCTCACCCCGTACAGGCCATCGGGCCGTGGAGGCTCCTGCGGCCTCGTGAGGTGCCCGACGGGGTAGAAGCCGGTCACACGGTTGCTGCTGGCCAGCACCACCCGCTCGATGCCTACTCGCCGTGCCGCCTCCAGGACGTGGTGGGTGCCGAGCACGTTGGCGTCGAGAAGATCCGCGAGAGGGGCTTCGTCTGGTACACCGCCCAGATGGAGCACCTGATCAGCACCTGCGAGTGCCGATTCCACAGCGGCCGGGTCGCGCAGATCGATGGTGTGCACGTCCTCGTTGTCGGCCTCCGGCTGCAGCGGCACCCGGTCAAGAAGAATCACGCGCGTCGCTTCGTCCCGAAGTGCCTTGCGTACGACGGACCCGATGTTCCCCGCCGCGCCCGTCACCGCCACCGTTCCCAGCCGCACTACGCCTCCCCAGCCGAACTCGTCTTCCGCATCCTCGACGTTGAACATCCACCGATCAAGCAACGGCCCGCGCAATCCAGCCGTCGCCCAGCGATCGCCATGACTAGCTATCAGCAGCGACGCAAACGGACTGCGGCGGTGCACGGCGAGCTGTACCTACCGGTGCACGTTCAGGCGTACGCCGACAGCCGAGTTCAATACCTGAACCGAGTGCTCCGTCGTGCGCGCATAGTGAGCGCCTGATTGCGAGTTCAGCCGACTGCCCGCGCCGAGCTCTTGGCTGCATGCTCGACCGCGGTGCGGGCCAGTGCCTGGATGATGGGATGGGCCCGGGTGCCGTCGCCCGCGAGTTCGGGCTGGAACAAGGTGGCGAGGAAGAAGGGGTGTCCCGGCAGTTCGGCGATGCGTACGTCGCCCGCCTCGTCGGTGCCGCTGAAGCGCAGGCCGTGCGCACGCAGCACCTCGAGATAGGCCGGGCTGGTGCCGTACGAGCAGTGGTAGCGCTCAACGGTTCGCTCTGCCCCGAGGACCCGCTCGGCCAGCGATCCCGTCTCTGCCTTGACCGCTCCTTCGTGGCCGACCAGGGAGCAGGCCAGCGGGACGATCAGCGGGTTCTCGGCTTCGGGCCGGTTCTCGGCGTGGTTGACGCCGGTGAGTCCGCACACGTTGCGCGCGAACTCCAGGACCGCGTGCTGGAAGCCGCCGCAGGTGCCCAGGAAGGGGATCTGCCGCTCACGTGCGGTGCGGACCGCCGCGAGGGCGCCGGATTCGCTGCGGTACGGGCTGCCGGGCACCAGCCAGACGGCGTCGAATCCGCTGAGGACGCCAGCGGATTCCGCGTCCTGGGTCGGGATCCAGTACGCGTCCAGGACCAGCTGGTCGCGCTGGGCGAGGGCGTCGAGGAGGAGGGGAATGCGGGCATGGGCGCGGACGCTGGGGGAGCGGTCGCCCAC
>NZ_JBJHPC010000488.1:0-5491 GCF_045257485.1 Streptomyces sp. YS-3
GGCGTCGCCCGGGAGGTGTGAGCGCGGGGGGAGCGACGGGGCCCGGGCCGCGGTGCGATTGGTCTGGACATGCTCAACTGGCGGGAATAGCCTGTGAGTTGGTCCAGACCAGATTGCACGCGTGCCACGGCCCCAGAACTCCCCCACGTTCTCCAGGAGCGTCAGCATGCGCAAGAAGAAGCTGAGCGCGGCCGTGGTCGCGCTCGCGGCCACGGGTGTCTCCCTCTTCGCCACCTCCAGCGCCGACAGCCACGGCTACACCGACCAGCCGCTCAGCCGCCAGAAGCTCTGCGCCAACCGCACGGTGAGCAACTGCGGCGACATCCAGTGGGAGCCCCAGTCGGTCGAGGGCCCCAAGGGCTTCCCGGCCGGGGGCCCCGCCGACGGCACGCTCTGCGCGGGCGGCAACAGCCGGTTCGCCGAGCTCGACGACCCGCGCGGCGGCACGGGCTGGCCGGCGACCAGGCTGACGGCAGGTCAGTCGTACACCTTCCGCTGGCAGTTCACCGCCCGGCACGCCACGACCGACTTCCGGTACTACCTCACCAAGCAGGGCTGGAACCCGGCCCAGAGGCTGACCCGGGCGGCCCTCGACCCCCAGCCGTTCCTGACCGTCCCCTTCTACGGGAAGCAGCCGCCGCCCACGCTCTCCCACGAGGGCACCCTCCCCACGGGCCGCACCGGCCACCACATGATCCTCGCGGTGTGGACGATCGCGGACACGGGCAACGCGTTCTACGCCTGCTCGGACGTGCAGTTCTAGAGCGCCCGGGACTCGTCCGCGCGGGCGGGACGTCGACGACCGCCGGGCGGGCTCATGACGAGCCCGCCCGGCGGTCGCGTACCGCGATGGCTCACGCCACCAGCTCACTCTCCGGCTCGGGAGCGGGGGCCCCCGCGCTGGTGTTGCGCAGCAGGGCCACCGTCGCCCCCGCCGCCACCAGCAGCAGTACCGTCCCGCCGACCGCCGCGTACTGCATCCCGTGGACGAAGGCCTCCCGGGCCGTCGCCACCAGGGTGTGGTCGGTGCTCGCGACCGCCGCGCCCAGGGTCTCGCGGGCCGTCGCCGGGGCCGAGCCGGGCATGTCCGAGCGGTAGACCGCGGTGCCGATCGAGCCCAGGACCGCCATCCCCATCGCCCCGCCGAACTCCTGGCCGGTCTCCAGGAGCGAGGCGGCCGAGCTCGCCTTCTCGGCCGGGGCCGAGGCCAGCGCCATGTCGGAGACGAGCGCCATCACCGCGACGATGCCGCTGGCCAGGACCGCCGCGCCGGTCAGCAGCAGCCAGAGGGAGTCGGTGCCGGTGAGGGCGAGGATGCCGTAGCCCGCCGCGCCGATCACGAACCCGGCCGTCATGACCGGGGCCTTGCCCACCCTGGCGGCGACCGCCGTGGCCGTCGGAGCGGCGACGCCCACCGCGAGCGAGGGGGCCATCGACCACAGGGCCGCCTCCATGGTGCCCATGCCGAGCACCGACTGGAGGTACTGGGTGGTGAAGTACGCCGAGCCCATCATCGCGAAGGCGGCGACGGCGTTGAGCGAGATCCCGGCGCCGAAGACCCGGTCGCGGAAGAGCTCACGGCTGATCATCGCGTCCTGCCGGGTCCGCTGGCGGCGGACGAAGACCCAGCCGATCAGCAGGCCAACGGCCACCGAGCCGAGCCGGACCGTACTGAAGCCCTCGGCGGCGAACTCCTTGAGCCCGTAGACCACCGGCAGCACCGCGCCCATCGACAGCGGCACGCTCAGCAGGTCGAACCTTCCCGGCGCCGGGTCCTTGAACTCGGGGACCAGGACCGGGACGAGGACCAGCAGGAGCAGCATCGCCGGCACGTTGATCAGGAAGACCGAGCCCCACCAGAAGTGCTCCAGCATCACGCCGCTCATCACCGAGCCGAGCGCTATGCCGCCGGCCATGGCGCCGGACCAGATGCCGATCGCCTGGCCGCGCTGCTTGTCGTCGCGGAACATGTTGCGGACCAGCCCCATGGTGGAGGGCATCAGGGTGGCGCCGCCGACACCGAGCAGGGCGCGGGCGGCGATCAGCATCTCGGCGCTGGTCGCGTACGCCGCCGTCACCGAGGCGAGGCCGAAGGCCGCCGCGCCGATCAGCAGCAGCTTGCGGCGGCCGATCCGGTCACCGAGCGAGCCCATCGTGATCAGCAGTCCGGCGAGCGCGAAGGCGTAGATGTCGAAGATCCACAGCTGCTGGGTGGCGCTCGGGTCCAGCTCGCGGGTGAGCGAGGGGATCGCGAAGTAGAGGACGGAGACGTCCATCGAGACCAGCAGGAGCGGCAGCAGCAGGACGACGAAGGCGGTCCATTCCTTGCGGCCCGCGCGGAGGTTCGTGCTCGGTGTGTGCGTCATGACAGGAACTGTACGGGTGTTTAATACGACTGTCTAGAACGAATGTATAGGACATGCGTACGGCCCCTCCGGAAGGTCCGGAGGGGCCGTACGCAAGTCCTGTGAGGGGCGCGGGCCGGACGCGGCCCGCGGCCGGGCGCTCAGGCCCTCGGCTGCCACGGCGGGGTCTGGTTCCAGCCCCACCTGGGCACGGTGGCGCCCGTGCCCTCCACCGGCGGCGGGTTCGGCCCGGAGTAGACCAGCGCCATCCGCGTGCCCCACTCGATGTAGTACGCGAACACCGCCCGGAACTCCGGGTCGTCCGGCAGGCCAACCTCGTCCGCCGTGTCCATCAGCAGGGAGACCCAGCGCCGCCGCTGCTCCTCGGTGATGCCGCGGCCCAGATGGCGCCCGGCCATCCGGTCGTGGCCGCCGTGGGCCGCGGTGTACTCGGCGGGACCGCCGAAGACCTCGGCCAGCCAGACCGCCACATGGTGGGGGTGCTCGGGCGGGGCCGCCGCGAACACCGGCGCCAGGACCGGGTCCTTGTGCACATGCCCGTAGAAGACCTCGGTCAGGTGGTCCAGTGCCTGCTGGCCGCCCATCCACTCGTAGACGCTGGGAATCCCCGGAGCGTCGCTCATGCGTTTTCCTCCTCGGCCGGCCCCGACGCGCGGTCGGGGCCCTGGGCGCGGACTTCGCGTACCCGCTCCAGGGAGTCGCGCAGCTCCCCGAGCCAGTCGTCGGTGTGACTCTGTACGAGCCGTACGCACCAGGCAAGGGCCTCGCTGCGACTGCGGACCACCCCGCCCGCCACCAGCGTGTCGAGGACTTGGCGCTCGGGCTGCCGCAGCCGGGTCATGACCGGGGCCGCGACCTGGGTGAACATCACCCGGCGCCCGCCGCACTCGGCGCCCCAGGACACCTTGCGCCCGTAGCGGTGCTCGGCGTCGCGGGCGACGGCGATCCGCTCGTCGCGGGTGCGCTCGCGGAACTCCTGGATGCGGCCGTCGAGGGCGGCGGTGCGCTCGGCGGGGGAGACGTCGTCTGCGAGCGCCGGCTCGGGGACGCGTCCGATGACGGTGATCTCCTCGCGGTCGACGGTCACCTCGACGAGGCGCTCGTAGAGCCCCTCGGGGATGCGACCGGAGAACCAGCCGCGAAGCTGCTCGTGCTGTTCGGCTGTAATCATGTAATCAGAATTACGCGCACAGGGCGGTACGCCAAGCGTGTTCGCCGTGGGCCGGAAACATGTAGGGGCAACGCAAAAAGCCCTCCGCTTTCGCGAAGGGCTTCTGCTGTCTGTGCGCCGCCAGGGACTCGAACCCCGGACCCGCTGATTAAGAGTCAGCTGCTCTAACCAACTGAGCTAGCGGCGCCTGCTGACAGAGAAAATACTACCTGGTCCGCCGGGGTGCTCCAGCCACCCGGCGGATCACGGAAACGACACGTCTAGATCGCCAGCGACAGCACCACCGGAGCCGCCCGCCGGTTCAGGGTGTCTGCTGCCGAGCGCAGGCGGTGGGCGTGTTCGATCGGGAGGGAGAGTGCCAGGCAGCCGACCGCCGCGCCCGCCGTCAGGGGGACGGCCGCGCAGACCGTGCCCACCGCGTACTCCTGGAGGTCGAGGACCGGGACCGTCGCGGGCTGGCTGTCCAGCTTGCTGAAGAGCACGCGCTCGTTGGTGATGGTCCGCGAGGTCAGCCGGGCGATCTTGTGGCGTGCGAGGTGGTCGCGCCGGCCGTTCTGGTCGAGCTGGGTAAGCAGACACTTGCCGACCGCGCTGGCGTGGGCCGCCGAGCGGAAGTCCACCCACTCGTTGACCTTCGGGGCGCGCGGCCCGTCCGCGTACTGCGTGATCTTGACTTCGCCGTCGATGTACCGGCTGATGTAGACCGCCGCGCCGACGGAGTCGCGCAGTTCGGTCAGGGTGCTCTGGAGCTTGGCCTCCAGGGCCTGCTGGCGCACCACGCCGGAGCCGAGCAGGACAGTGGAGTCGCCGATGACGTACGCCCCGTCGCTCACCTGCTCCACATAGCCCTCGCAGCGGAGCATGAGCAGCAGGGAGGCGAGATGGGCGGTCGGCAGACCGGTCTCTCGTGCGATCTGGACGTCCGTCACTCCGCTCGCGTGCTTGGAGATCGTCTCCAGGACGCGGAAGGCGTACTGCACCGAGTGGAACGGCGCGGTCGGCTCGGGCTTCAGCGCCACGGTTTCCCCCTAGCAGGTCGAGGCTGCGAAGGTGGACAGCTTCACCGTTCCACGATAACCGCCAAGACCCCGTTCCGGTGGGGGTGTTGACGAGATTGATGATGCGCCCCGGCCCGCACGCTGGGGCGCATCCGTATGGCATATGCCAGAGGAAAGGTCTCTGGCCGGAAGGTGAGGTCAGAGCACCGCGCCCAGGAACTCGCGCGTACGTTCGTGCTCGGCCGCCGTGAAGATTTTCTCCGGCGGACCCGACTCGATGACCTTCCCGGAATCGAACATCATGACCTCGTCCGAGATGTCGCGCGCGAAGTTCATCTCGTGGGTGACGCAGAGCATGGTGATGTCCGTCGTCGTCGCGATGTCCCGCAGGACGTCGAGGACCCCGGCCACCAGCTCCGGGTCGAGCGCGGAGGTCACCTCGTCGAGAAGCAGCACCTGGGGGCGCATGGCCAGGGCCCGGGCGATCGCCACCCGCTGCTGCTGGCCGCCGGAGAGCTGGGAGGGCTTGGCGTCCGTGCGGTCGGCGAGCCCCACCAGGTCGAGCAGCTCCCGCGCCCGTGCCTCGGCCTCGTCGGGGGAGAGCCCGAGCACCCGCACCGGCGCCTCGGTGAGGTTCCTCAGGACGGTCATGTTGGGGAAGAGGTTGAACTGCTGGAAGACCATCCCGATCTTCTTGCGGGCCTCCCGGCGCTCTCTCTCGGCGGCCGGAAACAGCCGGTCCCCATTGACCTGGATCGTCCCGGAGTCGGGGGTTTCCAGGGTCATCAGCAGCCGCAGGATGGTGGTCTTGCCGGAGCCGGACGGGCCGATCAGCGTGACGTGCCGCCCCGGCCGCACCGAGAAGCACAGGTCGTCCAGGACCGTGGTGGACCCGAAGCGCTTGGTGACGTTGTCGAAGGTGATCAGGGGCGCCTCGGACGGGGTGGAGGGGGAGG
>NZ_JBJHPC010000489.1:0-5480 GCF_045257485.1 Streptomyces sp. YS-3
ACCCCGACGCCCACGCCCTCCGAGCCGGCCCCGCTGCTGTCGCCCGACGTGACCCCGGGCGACGACGGATCGGACGGGGGGAGYGCGTCCGGTGGCGCCGACGACGGGGGCGGCTCCGGATCGTCCGGCGGGTCCAGCACCTCCGGCGGCTCCGGCAGCACCTCCGGCGGGTCTGACGACTCCGACGACTCAGGCGGCAGTGGTGGCGACCACGGCGGAGCCACCGCCCTCTGCAACGACGGCACGTACTCGTTCGCGGCCCACCACCAGGGCGCCTGCTCCCACCACCGGGGCGTCGCGGTCTTCTACCGGTAGCGGGCCGGCGCGGGCGGGGGTCAGTGGGCGGGCTCCGGCGCGTACTGGCGGACGACCACCAGGAACGCGTCCGACTCCAGGTCCATCACGACCTCCGCCGGCACGCCCTCGTCGCGGCGGTCGCGCGCGAACTCCTCGGCGGGCCAGCTGCCGCGCGGGCCGCCCGCGGGAAAGCGCTCCAGCACAGTACGACGCATCCGCCGCACCCCCTCACTCTCTTCCGGCACTCGCACAACGACGTTCTCGTCGGATGCGTTACGGCCCCCCGTGGCCGGTGCCCTGGGGAGAAGGACGCGTCGGGCGGCCGGAATGGCTCGGACGGATGTGCAACAAGGGCGCCACAGTTGTGTACAAGATCAGGACGCCCGGTTCCGCCCCGGCGATTCCGTGGCACTCTGTTGCGGGCAATCCACTGGGGGCTATGGAAGAGGGGGCAACCGTGATCGTCTGGATCAACGGTGCGTTCGGCGCGGGCAAGACCAGCACCGCGCGCGAACTGGTCGACCTGATCCCGAACAGCACGTTGTACGACCCCGAGGTGATCGGCGCGGTACTGAAGCACCTGCTCCCGCAGAAGCGTCTCGCGGAGGTCGGTGACTACCAGGACCTGCCCAGCTGGCGGCGGCTGGTGGTGGACGGCGCCGCCGCGCTGCTCGCCGAGGTCGGCGGGGTGCTCGTGGTGCCCATGACGCTGCTGCGGCAGGAGTACCGCGACGAGATATTCGGCGGCCTCGCCTCCCGGCGCATAGCGGTGCGGCATGTGCTCCTGACACCTGAGGAAACGATCCTGCGCGGCCGGATAGCCGCCCGGGTCGAAGTCCCCGACGACCCCGAGGCGAGCGAGCGCTGCCGCCAGTGGGCGTACGAGCACATCGAGCCCTACCGGGCCGCCCTCGACTGGCTGGGCCGGGACGCCCACGCCGTCGACAACGGCGCCCTCACCCCGCGCGAGACCGCCGAGCGCATCGCCGAGGCCGTACGCACGGAAGCCGCACCCGTCAGCGAGATCGTCCAGACCCCGGAGCCGACCGCCGAGACGCTCGCCGCCGGGGTGCTGCTCTTCGACGAGAGCGACCGGGTGCTGCTGGTGGATCCGACGTACAAGCCGGGCTGGGAGTTCCCCGGCGGGGTGGTGGAGCGCGGCGAGGCGCCCGCCCGGGCGGGCATGCGCGAGGTCGAGGAGGAGATCGGGATACGGCTCGACCGGGTGCCCCGGCTCCTGGTCGTCGACTGGGAGCCGCCCGCCCCGCCGGGCTACGGCGGGCTGCGGCTGCTCTTCGACGGCGGCCGGCTCGACAGCGCCGGGGCCGGACAGGTCCTGCTGCCCGGCTCCGAACTGCGCGACTGGCGGTTCGTCGGGGAGGAGGAGGCGTCCCGGCTGCTGCCGCCCGCCCGCTACGAACGGCTGCGCTGGGCGCTGCGGGCCCGGGAGAAGTCGACGGTGCTCAACCTGGAGGCGGGGGTGCCGGTGGGCTGAGCGCCCCGCGCCCGGCGCGCCGGCCGTCAGTCCTGTTCCGCCGTCTCGCGCAGCACCCTCGCCGCGTCCCGCGTCAGCGGGTCCCCGTGACCGAAGCACGCCACGGACGGGGCGAGCGCGGCGAGACGGCGGAAGGAGTCCCGGGCGCGGGCGCGGTCCACGTTGAAGACGCCCAGCATCACCTGGCCGACCCCGGCCACGCAGTCCCCGGTGAAGAGCACGCCGTGGCGCGGCAGATGGACGCCGATCGAGCCGGCGGTGTGACCGGGGGAGTGGACCACCACCGCGCCCCCGCCGAAGTCCAGCACCTCGCCGTCCCCGACCTCGCGGTCGACCCGGGTCGGCGGGGCCTCGGGAACCGTCAACGCGTGCTCGTACAGCGGGAGTTCCCACTCCAGCAGATCGGGCTCGGGCACCGGCCATTCGCCCCGGATGACCGGCGCGTCCAGCCGGTGCGCGATCACCTCGGCCCCGTACCTTCCGGCCAGCTCCTCGGCCGCGCCGTAGTGGTCCCGGTGGCCGTGGGTGACCACGATCCTGCGGAGGGCGCCCGGGTCGAGACCGAGGTCCCGTATCGCCTTCTCCATGGGGGCCGCGGCGTTGACGTCACCCGCGTCCACCAACGTCAACTCGTCCCCGTCGCGCCACAGATAGGCCTGGCCGATGGGGAAGCGGAACATGTGCAGTTCGGGAGTGACCGGTACGAGATCCATGCGGCGAACGTACGGCGGCGCCGGGGTCCGCCGCACGGATCTACGCTCTGCGCGATTCCGCCCAGAGCGTCACGGCCCTACTTGGGAGGACGTGACGTGATGTTTCGTCAGGTCTGCTTGGAGCGCGCGTAGTTGAGGAGGAAGTGCGCCTCGGCGACCGAGAGCCGCTCCAGCTCCTGCGGCGAGACGCTCTCGTTCACCGCGTGGATCTGCGCCTCCGGCTCGCTCAGCCCGATCAGCAGGATCTCCGCCTTCGGGTAGAGAGCGGCCAGGGTGTTGCAGAGCGGGATCGAGCCGCCCATGCCCGAGGACTGCATCTCCTCGCCCGGGTACGCGATCCGCATCGCCTCGGCCATCGAGGTGTACGCCGGGCTGGTGATGTCCGCGCGGAACGGCTGGCCCTGGCCGACCTGCTCGAAGGAGACACGCGCGTTCCACGGCGTGTGCTTCTCGATGTGGGCGAACAGCAGCTTGGTCGCCTCCGCCGCGTCCACGCCCGGCGGCACCCGCAGACTGATCTGCGCCCGCGCGCTCGCCGGGATGGACGGGGTCGCGCCCGCCACCGGGTGGCAGTCGATCCCGATCACCGTGACGGCCGGACGCGCCCAGATGCGGTCGGCGACCGTGCCCGTGCCCGGCAGCCCCACCCCGTCCAGGACCTTCGCGTCCTTACGGAACTCGTCCTCCGGGTACTGGAGCCCCTCCCACGCGGCGTCGGCGGAGAGCCCCTCGACGACCGTCTGCCCGTTCTCGTCCCGCAGCGAGTCCAGTACGCGGATGAGCGCCGCCAGCGCGTCGGGGGCCGCGCCGCCGAACTGGCCCGAGTGGAGGTTGCCCTCCAAGGTGTCGATCCGCACCCGGATCATCGTCATACCGCGCAGCGTCGCGGTGACCGTCGGCAGACCGACCCGGAAGTTGCCCGTGTCCCCGATGACGATGGCGTCGGCCGTCAGCAGCTCCGGGTGCGCCTCGGCGTACCGCTCCAGGCCGCCGGTCCCCTGCTCCTCGGAGCCCTCGACGATGACCTTCACGGAGACCGGGACGCCGCCGTTCGCCTTCAGGGCGCGCAGCGCCAGCAGGTGCATGATGAAGCCGCCCTTGCAGTCGGCGGCCCCGCGCCCGTACCAGCGGCCGTCGCGCTCGGTCAGCTCGAACGGCGGGCTCAGCCAGGCGGACTCGTCCAGCATCGGCTGGACGTCGTAGTGCGCGTACAGCAGGACGGTGGGCGCGCCCGCGGGGCCGGGCAGGAAGCCGTAGACCGACTGGGAGCCGTCCGGGGTGTCGAGCAGCGCCACATCCTGGAAGCCCTCGGCGCGCAGCGCCCCGGCCACCCACGCCGCGGCGGCCTCGCACTCGCTCCTCGGCGCCACCGCCTCGTCCGCCACCGACTGGAACGCCACCAGTTCCGTGAGCTCCGCCTGCGCGCGGGGCATCAGTGAGGCGACGGTCTCGGCGATCGGATTCGCGGTCATGGGCACGCTCCTCGTGGGTGCGACGTTGAAGTACGTGTACGCAAGTGCATGTGAATGTATGACGAAGGTAGAGCCGATCCTCCCACAGGGTGGATGGGGGCTACCGCGCCGTAGGATGCCGTCGTCAGCTTGACCACGGGTCGGATCAGGAGCAGAAGCCCATCGTGAGCAGCGAGAACGCAGATGCCGGGACACAGCCGCAGGAGCCGCAGGAGTCGTCCGTGTGGGATGTCGTCGTGGTCGGCGCCGGACCCGCGGGTGCCTCGGCGGCCTACGCGGCGGCGGTCGCGGGCCGACGGGTGCTCCTCCTGGAGAAGGCCGAGCTGCCCCGCTACAAGACATGCGGCGGCGGCATCATCGGACCGTCGAGGGACGCCCTGCCGCCCGGGTTCGAACTGCCCCTGGAGGACCGGGTGCACGCCGTCACCTTCTCCCTGGGCGGCAGACTGACACGCACCCGCCGCTCCCGGCAGATGCTCTTCGGCCTGGTCAACCGGCCGGAGTTCGACGCCCGTCTGGTCGAGGCGGCCCAGAAGGCCGGCGCCGAGCTGCGGACGGGGGTGACGGTCCAGCGCGTCGAGCAGCACGGCCCGGCCGTGCCCGACCGCCGCACGGTGGCGGTCGTCCTGGCCGGCGGCGAGACCGTCCTCGCGCACGCGGTCGTCGGTGCCGACGGCAGTGCGAGCCGGATAGGAGCACATGTCGGCGTCAAGCTCGACCAGGTCGACCTCGGCCTGGAGGCGGAGATCCCGGTGCCCGCGACGGTGGCCGAGGACTGGGCCGGCCGGGTGCTCATCGACTGGGGCCCGATGCCCGGGAGTTACGGCTGGGTCTTCCCCAAGGGCGACACCCTCACGGTCGGTGTGATCTCGGCCCGGGGCGAGGGCGCCGGGACCAAGCGCTATCTGGAGGACTTCATCGGCCGGCTCGGCCTGGCCGGGTTCGAGCCCGCGATCTCGTCCGGGCATCTGACGCGCTGCCGCAGCGACGACTCGCCGCTGTCGCGCGGGCGGGTGCTGGTGTGCGGGGACGCGGCGGGGCTGCTGGAGCCCTGGACCCGCGAGGGCATCTCGTTCGCGCTGCGCTCGGGACGGCTCGCGGGGGAGTGGGCGGTGCGGATCGCGGAGGCGCAGGACGCGGTGGACGCCCGCCGCCAGGCGCTGAACTACGCCTTCGCCATCAAGGCGGGCCTGGGCGTCGAGATGGGCGTGGGCCGGCGGWTGCTGGCGCTCTTCGAGAAGCGCCCCACGGCGTTCCACGCCGCGATCACCGGCTTCCGCCCGGCCTGGCGGGCGTTCGCCGACATCACCCGGGGCACGACGACCCTGGCGGGCCTGGTGCGGACGCACCCGATGGCGCGGCGGCTCCTGGACGCGGTGGACCGCCGCTCCCAGGGCAGGGCCGGGGCGTCGCCGGAGACCGTCGCTTCGGCGGAGGAGAAGGCCGCCGTGCCCGCCGCGTCCGCCGCGTCCGAGGACAAGGTCTAGGGGCTGGGGCTGGGGC
>NZ_JBJHPC010000490.1:0-5470 GCF_045257485.1 Streptomyces sp. YS-3
CTCCCCCACCGGCCTCGKCCCGRCCGTCGCCGAGGCCACGGCCGGGATGTCGCCGGGGCGGGTGCAGGAGATCCTGCGGGCGGCCGGGCTGCCCGCCACCCATGACCCCGTCTCCGCCGTCGCCGCGCTGACCTCGCTCTTCACCGACCGGACGCGGATGTCGGCGCTGCTGGACACCGCCCCGCCGGAGGCCCTCGGGGTGCTCGACCGGCTGGTGTGGGGGCCGCCGTACGGCGAGGTGTCGGCCGATCCGGCGCCGCCCGTGCGCTGGCTGCGCGACCACGGGCTGCTGCTGCCGACCTCGGCGCGCACGGTCGTGCTGCCGCGCGAGGCCGCCCTGCATCTGCGCGCCGGGCGCGCACACCGGGCGCCCGAGCCGGTGGCGCCCGCCGTCGCGCCGGCCCGGGAGTACAAGCCGCAGGTGGTGGACTCCGCCGCGGCCGGACAGGCGCTGACCGCGCTGACCATGGTCGAGGACCTGCTGACCGAGTGGAACGAGGGCGGGCCCGCCGTGCTGCGCGCGGGCGGTCTGAGCGTGCGTGACCTGAAAAGGACCGCCGCCGCCCTGGACACCACCGAGCAGGCCGCCGCTTTCTGGCTCGAACTCGCCTACGCGGCGGGGCTGCTGGCGTCCGACGGGGAGGCCGACGAGCGGTACGCGCCGACGCCCGCGTACGACGACTGGCTGGACCTGCCGCCCGCCGAGCGGTGGTCGCGGCTGGCCGCCGCGTGGCTCACCGCGACCCGTACGCCGGGCCTGGTCGGCGATCAGGACGCCCGGGCCCGCACGCTCGCGGCCCTCGGCCCCGACCTGGACCGCTCCCCCGCCCCGGAGGTGCGCCACCGGGTGCTGGCCCTGCTCGCGCTGCTGCCCGAGGGGACCGCGCCCGACCCCGAGACGCTGCTCGCCCGGCTGCGCTGGGAGCACCCGACCCGCACCGGCCCCGACGACCTGCGGCCCCGGCTGGCCCGGTGGACGCTGGCCGAGGCGGAGTGGCTGGGCGTGACGGGCCGGGGCGCGCTCGCCGCGCACGGGCGGGCGCTGCTCGCCGCGGGCGGCGACGGCGGCGCCCCGAAGACCGCCCGGCCCGGCACGGTCCCGCCGCCCGGCCTCGCCGCTGCCGCCGCGCTCGCGCCCCATCTGCCCGAGCCCGTCGACCACGTCCTGCTCCAGGCCGACCTGACCGCCGTCGCGCCCGGCCCGCTGCGGCGCCCGCTCGCCGCGACGCTGAACGTGCTGGCGGACATCGAGTCCAAGGGCGGCGCGACGGTGTACCGGTTCACGCCCGCCTCCGTGCGCCGCGCCCTCGACGCCGGGCAGGCCGCCTCCGATCTGCACGCCTTCCTCGCCGCGCACAGCGCCACGCCCGTCCCGCAGCCGCTCAGCTATCTCATCGACGACGTGGCCCGCCGCCACGGGCACCTCCGGGTCGGCGCGGCCTCGGCGTATGTGCGCTGCGACGACGACGCGCTGCTCGACGAGATCGTCGCGGACAAGCGGTCCGCGGGGCTGCGGCTGCGCCGGCTCGCCCCGACCGTGCTCGCCGCCCAGGCCGACCCCGCCGCGCTCCTCGAAGGGCTGCGCGCGATGGGGTACGCGCCGGCCGCCGAGTCCGCCGAGGGCGATGTGGTGATCACCCGCGCCGACACCCGCCGCACCCCGCCCCGTACCGCTCCCGCGCCCGTGCCGGAGGGTCCGCCGCTGCCCGACGAGACGCTGCTCGGCGCGGCGGTCCGGGCGATCCGGGCGGGCGACGAGGCCGCCACGGTCGTCCGCAAGGAGGGACCGCGCGCCACCCCCGCCGAGCCGGGCGGGCTGCCGCGCACCACGGCCGCCGAGACGCTGGCCACCGTCCAGGCCGCGGTGATGACCAGCTCGGCGCTGTGGATCGGCTACGTCAACGCCGACGGCGCCGCCAGCCAGCGGGTGATCGCGCCGGTGCGGGTGGAGGGCGGTTTCGTGACGGCGTACGACCACACGGCCGACGAGGTGCGCACCTATCCGCTGCACCGGATCACCGGGGTCGCGGAGCTGGCGGACGACCCCGCCTGAGCCGGACCGGCCCTCATCGCGCCCCGCTGAGGCACACTGGAGGTTTCGCCGCCTCCACGTACGTACGGAATGAGGGTGCTCCGCGTGAACGGGCCACTGATCGTCCAGTCGGACAAGACCCTGCTCCTGGAAGTCGACCACGAGCGGGCCGACGCCTGCCGCCGGGCCATCGCGCCCTTCGCGGAGCTGGAGCGGGCGCCGGAGCACATCCACACCTACCGGCTGACCCCGCTGGGGCTGTGGAACGCGCGCGCGGCCGGGCACGACGCCGAGCAGGTGGTGGACGCGCTCGTCGAGTTCTCGCGCTACCCGGTGCCGCACGCCCTGCTCGTCGACGTCGCGGAGACGATGGCGCGCTACGGACGGCTGACCCTCAGCAAGCATCCCGTCCACGGTCTGGTGCTGACCAGCACCGACCGGCCGGTGCTTGAGGAGATCCTGCGCTCCAAGAAGATCGTTCCGCTGGTCGGCGCCCGGCTCGACGCGGACACGGTCGCGGTGCACCCCTCCGAGCGCGGGCAGATCAAGCAGACCCTGCTCAAGCTCGGCTGGCCCGCCGAGGACCTCGCGGGGTACGTGGACGGCGAGGCGCACCCCATCGAGCTCGCGGAGGACGGCTGGGCGCTGCGGCCGTACCAGAAGCAGGCCGTCGAGGGGTTCTGGCACGGCGGCAGCGGTGTGGTGGTGCTGCCCTGCGGCGCGGGCAAGACGCTGGTGGGGGCGGGCGCCATGGCGCAGGCCAAGGCCACCACGCTCATCCTGGTCACCAACACCGTCTCGGCCCGGCAGTGGAAGCACGAGCTGGTCAAGCGCACCTCGCTGACCGAGGAAGAGATCGGCGAGTACAGCGGGACGCGCAAGGAGATCCGGCCCGTCACCATCGCCACCTACCAGGTGCTGACCACCCGCAGGAAGGGTGTGTACCCGCATCTGGAGCTCTTCGACTCCCGGGACTGGGGGCTGATCGTCTACGACGAGGTGCACCTGCTGCCCGCGCCGGTCTTCAAGTTCACCGCCGACCTCCAGGCCCGGCGGCGGCTCGGCCTCACGGCGACGCTGGTGCGCGAGGACGGCCGCGAGTCGGACGTCTTCTCGCTGATCGGGCCGAAGCGGTTCGACGCGCCGTGGAAGGAGATCGAGGCGCAGGGGTACATCGCGCCCGCCGACTGCGTGGAGGTCCGGGTCAATCTGACCGACGCCGAGCGGCTGGCGTACGCGACGGCCGAGACCGAGGAGAAGTACCGGTTCTGCGCGACCACCGCCACCAAGCGGAAGGTCACCGAGGCGCTGGTGCGGAAGTTCGCGGGCCAGCAGATCCTCGTCATCGGGCAGTACATCGACCAGCTCGACGAGCTGGGCGAGCATCTGAACGCGCCGGTGATCAAGGGTGAGACGCCCAACGCGCAGCGCGAGAAGCTCTTCGAGTCCTTCCGGCAGGGCGAGATCTCCGTGCTGGTCGTCTCCAAGGTCGCGAACTTCTCCATCGACCTGCCCGAGGCGACGGTCGCCATCCAGGTCTCCGGCACCTTCGGCTCGCGCCAGGAGGAGGCCCAGCGGCTGGGGCGGGTACTGCGCCCGAAGGCGGACGGGCACCAGGCGCACTTCTACTCGGTGGTGGCCCGCGACACCCTCGACCAGGACTTCGCGGCGCACCGCCAGCGGTTCCTGGCGGAGCAGGGGTACGCGTACCGGATCGTGGACGCGGACGATCTGCTCGCGGGGGATGTGGGCTGATCCCCGCGCCCCTGATCGGCCGGGTCACTGTCTGCGGGCCGTGGTGGGTTGCTCGCGCCGTTCCCCGCGCCCCTGATCGGCCGGTGGCCGCCTGCGGGCCGTGGTGGGTTGCTCGCGCAGTTCCCCGCGCCCCTCGGGTGCGCCGGGTCGCAGGCGGGTGGCTGTCTGGGCTGACAGGGCCAGTCCCAGCAGTGCGTACGGTGATGCCAACGGCTGCTGCCACCAGGGCAGGTGAAGGTCCAGCTCGCCCTGGTGCGGCACCAGCCACAGCGTGCGGGCGGTGAACACCACCGCCACGGCGGCGGCGGTGCGGGTCCGGCCCTCGGCCACCAGGACCGCGAGCAGCGGTACGCACCACACCCAGTGGTGCGACCAGCTGACCGGGGAGACGAGCAGCGCCGTGAGGGCGGTGACCAGGACGCCCCAGCGCTCGGGCGCCCGCCGGGCCGTCCACAGTCCGCCGACCGCGACGACACCCGCCACCACCGCACCCGCCGCACCGGGCGCGGGTGTGTGCAGCAGCCGGGCCAGCAGCCCCTGGAGCGACTGGTTGTCGACGATCCACGTCTTGCCGACCCGGTCGGTCTCGTAGAGCCGGCGGGTCCAGAAGTCGACGCTGGCGCCGGGCAGGACGAGCGCGCCCAGCAGTACGGTCCCGGCGAACGCGGCGGCGCCCGTGCCCGCCTCCCGCCACCGCCCCCGGAGCAGCGCGTACAGCAGGAAGAGCGCGGGCGTGAGCTTGACGCCCGCCGCCACGCCGACCGCGAGGCCCCTGCCGGGGGAGCCGGGCGGCCTGGTGAGGTCCCACAGGACCAGGCAGGTCAGCGCGAGGTTGATCTGGCCGAACAGCAGCGTCTGGAACACCGGTTCAAGCCAGAGCCCGGCGGCGGTGGCGGTGAGCCAGGCGGCCGGGCGGGCCGCGATCCCGGCGAACCGGCAGGACAGCCGTACCAGCAGGGCCAGCAGCAGCGCGTTGCCGACGGCGAAGGCGGCCTTGAGCGCCGGAACGGGGAGCCAGGCGGCCGGTACGAACAGGAGCGCGGCGAACGGCGGGTAGGTGGCGGGCAGGTGCCAGCGGGTGACGGTGAAGCCGTACAGATCGCCGCCGTCCGCGACGGCCGCGCCCTCCGCCCGGTAGACCAGGGCGTCCGCCATGGGGACGCGCAGGACGAGGCAGAGCGCAGCCAGCGCGGCGAGGGAGAGCGCGAGGACGAGCAGGGCGGCACGTGTGGCGCCTGTGGCGCCTGTTGCATCTGTGGCGCCGAGTGAGCGGTCGGTCACGGTCCGGTACGTCACGGCCGTGACCCTAGAGGATCACGCGGCCGGGCCGGGCCAGGCTCGGCGGGCCGGGAGGGCGCCCGGGGCTCGGGTCAGCGGTGGCGGCGTACGCCTGCCTCTTCCGAGTACTCCCCGAGGACGACGACGCTCAGGGCGGCACCGGCGAAGGCCTTCGCGGCGCGCAGGGCGTTGCCGACGCGGTGCGGGGAGTGCTCTGCTCCGGTGGCGGTGGCGCCCCGGGGTGCCGGGACGGTGGGCGCGGGGGTGAGGGTCACGGGGCTCATGTATCCATGGTGCTCCTGGACCCCTCCCGTTTCATCGCTCTGCGGTCTGAACCGTCCGGCCCCCCGTGTCCACCTCTGGTCCAAGGCCGTCCCCTACGGGTAGGACCCCACTCCCTAGGGG
>NZ_JBJHPC010000050.1:0-22890 GCF_045257485.1 Streptomyces sp. YS-3
GGGCCGCGGCCCCCGGGCGCGAGCTCGGAGCGGCGCAGCGCGGCGAAGACCCGGTCCCCGATCACCCACAGCTTGTGGTCCCAGCCGCTGTTGGCGGTGAACTCCTGCACCACCACCGGCTCCCCGGCCCACTCCTCGGCCAGCACCCGCAGCTCCGCGCTGCCGTCGGCGCGGGCGACCAGGTCGTGGCGGCGGCTGTGCCGGCTCTTCACCACCAGCGGATAGGTGAGGTCCGGGTCGTCCGGCAGGGGGGCGAGCGCGGCGAAGGTGCGGGTCGCCGCGAACGGCAGCCCGGCCCGGACGGCCGCCTCGGCCATCGCCGTGCGGTCCTGGACGAGGCCCGTCGCGGACGCGGAGTTCAGCACCGCGGCCCCGCGCGCCTCCAGCTCCCGGGCCAGCGCGAGCGCGCGGGGCGTACGGGACTTGAGCAGATAGACGTCGGCGACGCGCTCCGGGGGCGCCGCGTCCGGGTCCACCGCCTCCACCGCGTGGCCGGGGGCGAGCAGGGCGGTGGTGGCGGCGAGCAGGGGATGGCCGGGCTCCGGGGTGATGAGACCAATCCTCATACGGCCGCCCCCGGCTGCTCGGGGATGATCGCCGCCGGGAAGACGTCCGGGGCGCTCGCCCGGCCGGTGCGGGCAAGTTCCAGCACCGCGCGCGCCACGCGCGCCGCCGCCTGGGGGACCTGGCGGAAGCTGGGGAAGTCGTTCACGTCGACCACCACCGGCCCGTCGGGGCCGAGCAGCACGTCCACCCCGTACAGGTCCAGGCCGTAGACCGCGCCGACCCGGGCGACGATCGCGGCCACCTCGGCGGGCAGCTCCACCCGGCGTTCGCGGACGGCGTGGTCGGGGTGGAGCGGGGAGCAGCGCTCGGTGGCGTACAGCTCGCCGCCCACGCAGTACACCTTGAGGTCCACGCCCGCGTTGGGCACGTACGGCTGGGCCACCAGCATGCCCTGGCCCCCCAGCTCTCCCGTCATCGCGGCGAGCCGGTCCGGCGACGGGACCAGGCACACCCCGCGCCCGGCGCTGCCGTCGGCGGGCTTGACCACCAGCGGGAACTCGGAATCGGGTATCTCCGCGAGCAGTTCGGGGACGGCCGCGGCGTAGGTCGTCGGCATCGGCAGGCCCCGGCCGCGGCCGATGGCCGCCGCGAGCGCCTTGTCCCGTACGCCCCGGATCGACCGCGCGTCGTTGACGGTGGTCAGGCCCACCGCGGCGGCGGCCTCCAGGAGCGTGAGCCCGGGGCCGCCGGACACCGTCTTGAGCACCCAGGCGTCGTGGCTGCCCGCGCTGACCGCCTCGGACATCCGCAGCAGGGAGCCGCCGGGGCGCAGTACGTCCACCCGATGACCCCAGGCGACGAGTTGGCGGATCACCTCCACCGGCATGCCGTCGTGGCGGTAGTGCTCCTCCACCAGAAAGCAGAGCCTCATCGACCTTCCCCTGTAACCCCCCGGACGTCCGCCGATCCCATCTGTCCGGCGAGCTGTGACGACACAGGATGTCATGAACGGCCAAGAACCTCGCTCTCCACCCCGTAAAGGGTTTCGGCGCAGGTCAGCGCGGTCCCCCGGGGGCAGGGCACGCCGTCGGACCATGTCCGCCTCTCCGGTGCCCCCCGCCGAGCGCGCCGGGGCCGGGCGCGCGGGCGTATTGGTCGACCGGAGGTTGCGCACCGCCCCGCTGTGCGCCCCGGGGTCCGATCGGCCCCCGCCCTGGCGGCACGGCCTTCGGCGGGGCGCCCGCGCCGATCCGGACGGCCCCGGCCGGCGTCCCGGGGCCGAGATCACGGGCAAAACGGACACGGAGGCGCTGTCCTCGGCGTCCTTTCCCCTCCTCAACGGTGCTGTACTGGTGGTTTGGAGTGCGCCTGCCCGTGGAAATCCCGTTCGGCGAGGCGTGCGCTGATCGCCCAAGGAAGGCCTCAGGCATATGCCAGAAGCACCACCGTATCGAGTGTTGCCAAATCCCTTACGGGGCCTCGCCGCCTGTGCAACAGTCGTTACCGGTCCATCCTTCCGACTTGCAGTGCCGCGCCTGTATCGGAGTACGTCATGCCGTCCCATCTGTTCGCGGACCGTCCCAGCCCGCAACCGCCGGAGCGGGAGACGGTCGACGCACTAATCACACAGACCCGTCGGCTCCGCGGCGGAGTGGACGCCGTACGGCGGGACGCGGTCGTGGACGACGACGCGCACGGCCGCTGGCAGCGCGCCCTGTGCGACCTGGCGGTCCATCACCTCGACGACCTCGGTACGCATCTGGACCAGTTGAAGGAGGGGCTGCCCGAGCCCGCGCCGGAGGAGACCGTCGAGGAGGAGCCGCCCCGCTTCGAGCCCGACCCGCTGCCCGGCTCCCTGCTCAGCCGGGTCGGCAGCGCCGAGTGGAACCTGCTCACGGACGCGGTGGACTGGTCCGACGAGCTCTTCCAGATCTTCGGACGGCCCCCCGAGAGCGGGGCGATGTCGCTCGACGAACTGCCGTCGATGGTGTTCGCCGAGGACCAGGCGCTGCTGACGGCCATGGTGACGGACTGTCTGGTCGACGGGAAGCCGATCGACGGCGAGTTCCGGATCGTCCGCACCGACGGACGGGTGCGGACGCTGCACATGATGGGCGAGCCCGTCCTCGACGCCGACGGCTGCACCGCCTCGATGTGGGCCGTGCTGCGCGATGTGAGCGAGCTGCGCCGCAGCCAGCGCGCCGTCCGGGAGTCGCGCGACTCGCTGCGGCGCGAGCGGCACATCGCCCGGACCGAACACCGGCTCGCCGTCGAGCTCCAGGAGGCCGTGCTGCCGCCCTGGCGCGGTTCCCTGCGGCTGCCCCAGGGCAACCCGGCGGCGCTCGACGTCGCGGCGCACTACCTGCCCTCCGCCAGCAGCGCGCTCATCGGCGGCGACTGGTACGACGCGCTGGAACTGCCCGACGGCAGGTCTTTACTGACCGTCGGAGACCTCACCGGACACGGGGTGACCGCCACCGGCGCCATGGCGATGCTGCTCGGCGCGCTGCGCGGCATGGCGGTAGCCGGCATCCGCCCCGGCGACCTCATGAGCCACCTCAACCAACTGCTCGACCACTCGGTCCAGCCCGCCCTGGGCAGCGCGGTCTGCTGCCAGTACGACCCGGCCACCCGCGTCCTCTCCTGGGCACAAGCGGGACACCCCGCCCCGCTGCTGTTCCGCGGCGGGACGGGGTGCGCGCTGACGCCCCCGGACGGGGTGCTGCTCGGAGCGACGTCAGGAGCCGGGTACGGACAGGCCGAGGTGCAGCTGAGGCCCGGCGATCTGCTGGTCCTGCACACCGACGGGCTGACCCGGCGGGGCACCTCGGACGAGCCGGGGTGCCGCAGGCTGCTGGAGCTCGCGCCCCGCCTCGACGCGGTCCGCACCGCGCAGGACGGTGTGCGTACGGTGGTCGAGGAGTTCGGCGAGACGGACCGCCAGGGCGACGCGTGCGTGCTGGTGGCACGGATCGGGTCGTGAACGCCCGGGCGGCAGAGGTCGGTTGAGGGCGGTCCGGGTCGATTGATGCTCGGTGGGACGAGGCGGGTCCGGTGCTCCGGGCCCGCCCTTTACGCGTCCATGTTCCCGCCCCGGCGCGTCGGCGCCTTCGGCAGGGCCAGCTGGATCTCCTCGCGCAGGTCCTGGATCTTCTGGTATCCGGAGTACTGCCCGGTCAGCCGGTACATCTCGCGCAGCCGGTCCCAGGTGCGGTGGGAGGAGGTCTCCCCCATCGACACCAGGGCCAGCCGGGCGTAGCGGTCGGCCTGCTCGGGGTCGTCGGCGATGAAGCACGCCGAGGCGAGCGAGATGTAGTCGAAGATCTTCGAGCGCTGGCGCCCGTTGACCCGTAGTTCGAGCGCCTGTTTCGCATGGCGGGCCGCGATGTTCGCCGCGCTCGGGTCGTGCTCGGCGAGCGTACGGAACGCCAGGGCCTGCATGCCGTGCATGTCCGCCTCGTCGAACATCTGCATCCAGCTGGGCGGGGGGACGTCGCCCCGGTCCGAGACGAAGAGCTCCTCGGCCTCGCCGAGGGTGCGCCGCATCGCCTGGCCGTGCCCCATCGACGCCTGCGCCCAGGCCTCGATGGTGTGCAGCATGGCCCGGGTGCGCGGCAGGGTCTCGTCCCCGGAGCCGGACTTGGCGAGCTTCATGAGGTCGAGCGCGTCGTCGGGACGGCCCAGATGGACCATCTGCCGGGCCGCGCGGGAGAGGGCTTCGCCGGCGCGCGGACGGTCGCCGCCCTCGCGGGCCGCGTGCGCGGCGATGACGAAGTACTTCTGGGCGGTGGGTTCGAGGCCGATGTCGTGGGACATCCAGCCGGCCAGGACGGCCAGGTTGGCGGCGACGCCCCACAGGCGCCGCTGGAGGTGGTCGGGGTGACGGTAGGCGAGCATGCCGCCCACCTCATTGAGCTGCCCCACCACGGCCTTGCGCTGAAGTCCGCCGCCCCGGGACGCGTCCCAGGCCCGGAAGACCTCGACCGAGCGCTCCAGCGCGCCGATCTCCTGCGACCCGATCGGGGCGGCCTCGTAGCGGTCGTACCCGGCGGGGTCGGCGTGCAGGGGATCGTCGAGACGGGGGGCGTCGGCCGCGAGTGCCGGGTCGGTGTGCAGCCAGTCGTGCATGGCGCTGCTGAGTGCTGAGCCTGCGGCGAGCGCGGTGCCCGCGCCCACCAGACCGCGTCGGTTGAGCATGAGGTCCATTCCCGTGAATTCGGTGAGGACCGCCGCCGTCCGTTCGGGCGCCCACGGAAGGCCGTCGGGGTTGTGCTTGGGTCCGACGTCCCGCCGCTTCCCGGTGCGCCCTTGCCGGTCGAAACCGAGGTCCTCGATGGTCACGACACGGCCGAGCCGCTCGGTGAACAGCGCCGCCAGCACCCTCGGCACCGGATCGCGCGGGGACTCCCCCATGTCGATCCACCGCCGCACCCGGGAGGTGTCGGTGGCCAGCTGGGGGTGGCCCATCGCCGCCGCCTGCCGGTTCACCAGCCTCGCGAGTTCGCCCTTGGACCAGCCGGCGAGGCCGAAGAGGTCGTTCAGGCGAGTGTTGGGTTGTCCGTTCACTTCAAGCCCCCAGGTTCTCGGCTGAGTTGACAGTAACCCCCTGTCAGATGCGGTGGGACTATTCGCCAGGGTTCGCCAGGGTGCGCCAGATGGTGTGCCACCCGCGACCGGGTGTCAGGTAAGAAGGCGCCACCCCGCCCCGGCAGGCGGACCCCATTCCCCAGGGTGGGATCAGGGCCACCGGGCCGGGCTGGCCAGCAACTCGTCGGCGCACGAAGGGATCTGTCTCGCCCATGTACACAGCATCGTCCTCCGTGTCAGCCCCGCCCCGGCCGCACCGCCACCTGGTGACGGGCGGCGGACCGTACCTCGACCCCACGCACGCCGCTCCGGCGGCGCTCGGCGCCGGCCGGACCCCGCGCCGGCCCGGGGCGGGCGTCCAGCCGCTCAGCGGGAGGATCGACCTGTCCGGCCCGCAGGGCGCGCAGCTGCGGATGGCCATCGCGTCCGTGCACCGCGTCTGCCCGGAGTTCAACCCGGTGCAGGTCCTGCGGCGCAGCGGCCGGTCCGTGCTGCTCGTCGGCACCACCGGCCGCGCCACCGCGGTCGCCAAGTGCCTGCTGGACCACTCGCCCGCCTGGGCGGAGCGGTTCCGGCACGAAATAGCTGCGTACCGCGCGTTCGTCCGGCACCGCCCACCCGTGCGGGCGCCCCGGCTGATCGCGGCGGACCCGGACAACTGCACCTTGGTGATCGAGCGGATGCCCGGCCGGGCGGCGGCCCTGGCCCGACATCCGGTCGAGGCTCCGCCCAGGACCGACATCCGGGCCGCGCTCGGGGCGATCCGCCGGGTCAACGACTGGCGCCCGCCGGCCGAGCTGTTCACCCGGCCGCTGGAGTACGCGCCACGGATCGCCCGCTACCACGAGCTCGGTCTCTTCACCGACCGGGATCTGAGCGACCTGCAGAAGCTGCTGCACGGTCTGGCCCACGCGGGCCGCACCGTCACCTGGCAGTTCTCGCACGGTGAGGCGCTGCTGACGAACATCCTGCTGTCCCCCGCGGGCCCGGTGCTCGTCGACTGGGAGCACGCCGGCTGGTATCTGCCGGGGTACGACCTGGCGACGCTGTGGGCGGTGCTCGGGGACGCCCCGGCGGCCCGGCGGCAGATCAGCCAGGCGGCCCAGGCCGCGGGCCCGGCCGCGCGGGACGCCTTCCTGGTGAACCTGATGCTCGTACTGACGCGGGAGATCCGGACGTACGAGACGGCCGTGCAGCGCGCCATGCGCGATTCGGCGCCCTCGGGCACCGCCTCGCCGCAGCAGCCGGGTGTGCCCTCGGCCGGAGAGCAGCAGCGGCTGCTGCTGCGCAGGCTGCACGACGACTGCGCCATGGCGCGTCGGGCCGTGCGTGCGGCGGTCGGGACCCGCTGACCGCCGCCGTGTGAGGGGCCCGTCCGGCTACCTGCTCCGCCGGAGGGGCCCGGGAAAGGGGCGCGCCGCGCACCCGGTGCCGACACACCGGGCGCGCGGCGCGTCGCCGTGTGCGGGTGTCCTCAGCGCACCCATACGACGTCCACGTCGGCGGCCCGCACCACGCCGACGCGATGGCCGATCTGGACGGTGACGTACTTCGCCGCGCCGGGGAAGTACGTGTGGTCGTAGGGGAGCGAGGAGTCGATGGTCGGCGCGTAGAAGTAGCCGGTGGGGGCCTCGCCGCCGCCGGGGTAGGACTGGCCCGCCTTGATGGTGTACGGGAGCGGGGCGCCCACGCGCGGGGCGGTGAAGTCGGCCGGGTAGTCGGCCTTGTCGGGGTAGGCGACGCCGTACACCGGCACCTCGGTGAGTCCGGGCCTCGGCCGGACGATCCGGCCGGCCGTCGGGGTGGTGGTGCGGATGTGCTCGGGGGTCCGGAGCCAGGCCTTCTGGCCGTACCACCAGATCGCCGTCCAGCCGGGTCTGCGCTCGGCCACCACGGCCTGCTGGGTGGCGCTGATCTTGCTGCCCCAGTCGGCGGCGCAGTTGGTCCCGGGCTGACCGGGGGCGTGGAGGCCGGGGTCGGCGAAGAGCGGGGCGCTGGTGGAGGGCTCGGTGTACAGGGGGACCGCGCTGCTGCCCTGGACGGGCAGGTCGGTGTTCTTCTCGCAGTCGCGGAAGACCTGCTGGTTGGCGGCGAACTCGGGGCTGATGGTGACGAGTCGGCTGCTCGGGCGGGCGGTGGGGTGGGTGGGGGCGCCGAGCACGGCCATGAAGCGGTTCCAGTCCCAGTACGGGCCCGGGTCCCAGTGCATGTTCTTGGTGCCCGCGGCCGTGGTGGGCGGCACGTTCTCGTGGCCGAGGATGTGCTGCCGGTCGAGGGGGATGTCGTACTTGGCGGCGAGGTAGCGCACCAGCGCGGCCGTGGAGCGGTACATCTGCGGGGTGTACCAGGTGGCGCCCTCGACGGCGACGCCCTCCTGTTCGATGCCGATGGAGTGCGTATTGACGTACCAGTTCCCGGCCTGCCAGGCGACGTCCTTGGTCTTCACCATCTGTGCCACATGGCCGTCCGAGGAGCGGACGACGTAGTGGGCGGAGACGGCTCGCTTGGGATCCTGGAAGATCCGGATCGTACCGGCGTAGTCCTCTTCGGTGTCGTGCAGGACGATGTACTTGATGCGGTTGGTGGACGGCCGGTCGGCGATGTCGTAGTTCCCGTACGCCTGTTTGTTGGCCGGATCGCCGTTCTGCTGGTACGCCGCGGGGATCCAGTCGCACTTCAGTACGCGCGGGCACTCGGTGGCGCGCTCCTGGGCACCGGCCGGTGACAGGGGGGCGAGGAGGGCGAGCCCGAAGGCCCCGGTGGCGGTCAGCGCGCGTGCGAGCCCGGTCCTCTGATGGGATGTCATGGCGGCCCTTCCTGCCGGGAGTTCACCTCGGTGCGGTGCGCGCACACTGTGTGACCCCGGGTGAGGGCGCGTCAAGAGCGCTGCGGGAAGGGCGTGTTGTGTCAGTGGAGGAGACCAGTGGCAGGCCGTTGACCTGCCGCTGGCGCCGTCAGCCCTGCTGGAAGAGTTCCGCGGGAAGCGGCTTGAGGAGCGCGTACAGATCGTCGGTGATCGGCCGGTCCCAGCTCGCGATGGTGACAAGCACCCGGTCGCTGCGGTCGAACTGGACACAGGAGACGCGGCTCTCGGAGAGCTTGAGGCGCCGCACGATCAGCAGGTTGTCGCCCTGCATCACGGGGATGTCCTCGGCGCCGACGACCTCGACGGGCTCGTCGTTCTCCAGCGCCAGCAGGAGCTGGGAGACCTCGAACGGCACCTGGCCCTCGTCCAGCTCCCGGGCCGGGGAGCCCTCGGGCAGATTGCCGATGACCATCGCGGGGCCCCGGCCGCCGAACAGGTCGTAGCGCAGGAAGACGCCCTGGCAGCTTCCGTCGGGTGCGGGCAGCAGCCCGGCCCCGAGGTTTCCGGGCCAGTCGCCCGGGTCCATGGCCAGGACATCGAAGTCCGGGCCCGCGGGAGTGGCGGAGCTGCGGCGGCGGAGGAACGACATGCCGCCATGGTACGTGGCCGGGGCACCGCGACGGGCCCCGGCCCACGTCCGGCCGCTCAGCGCGGCGGCGCCCCGGGGGCGGAGGGGGGCTCGCTGTGCCGCAGGACCTCCGGCAGTCCGGCCCGGTCGGTGCCGAGCTTGCGGAAGACGCCCGAGAGCAGCAGCTCCACGTCCCGCTCCCGCACACCCAGCTCCTCGGCGATGCGCATGTTCTCCCAGCCCCGTGCCGCCCGGTCGGCCGCCGTCTTCTCGTGCGTGGTCAGCGAGTCCGTGCCCACCGCACGCAGCCGCAGCGGGCGCAGCCCGGAGGCGGCCAGTTCCTGGCGGGCCCGGGCCGCCAGCGCGTCGGCGCCGCAGCTCGCCGCGCTCTCCATGCCCCGGACGAGCAGCTCCGAGGCGTCCTGGGGCAGACCCGCGCGGCTGAGCGCCGCGCCGTGGTCGACCAGCGCGCAGGCCAGCTCGTACGCGGACGGCGAGCGCTCCAGGTGGTGCACGGCCTCCGCGAGGAGCTTGAGGCTCTTCGCTCCGGTGGCGACCTTGGCGGCCGAGTGCAGGGCCCGGCCGATGGCGCCGGACGTGCCGAACCTGCGGGCGAGCTCCACGGCCTCGTCGGCGACCTTCTGGGCCTCGGCCGGGTCGGCCTGGGCCAGTGCCTCGGCGAGCAGGGGCCGCCAGGGGCACCAGGCCGGGTTGCGCATGCCCCGGCGGTCCAGGCGCCGGCCGACCGCGCGCAGCCGCTGCTCGGCGTCGCTGCGCAGCCCGCGGGCGAGCAGGAGCTCGCTGTAGACGGTCTCGGAGTCGGGGTAGACGACGGCGTTGGGGACGACCTGGCCGTAGTTGTAGCGGTCGGAGAGCTCCTGTGCCTCGTCCACCCTCCCCCTGGCCAGCAGGATCTCCATCAGGATGCCGAGGGCGAACCACTGCGCGGGGATGCGCTGGCCGACCCGGTCGGCGATCCGCAGCCCGCCGTGGACCAGGTCCTCGGCCTCGGCGAGCCGGCCGCGGCAGAACCGGATGTAGCCGAGCAGGGTGAGACCGAACGAGAGGTGGGCGCCGCGCCAGCCCCGGTTCTCGCACTCCGCGATGCCCTTGCTGAACAGGTCGTCCGCGCGGCCCGGCTGGTCGCAGTACATGAAGGTGAGCGCGACCATCACGGGGACCTCGAAGCCCCACTCCTCGTCGGTCCAGGAGAGGCCGTCGCCGAGCGCCTCCTCGGCGTAGGCGAGCGCGGTGGCGGCGGGCTCGCCCCGGACCATGGCATCCCAGGCGCGCAGGCCCAGGATGTAGCGCTCGGCCATGCCCCGGGTGGTGAGGTGGTCGGCGAGGCGGGCGAGCCTGCGCGAGCGGGCGGCGGAGTCCTGCTCGTCGGCGCGGAAGGCGTTCCACTTGAAGCCCTCGGCCTGCATCCGCAGCCGGGTGCGCGGGTTGCTGGAGCTCCTGGCCTCGACGGCGACCAGCTCGGCCGCCTCGCCCATCCGGTCGGTGTGGGCCAGTGCCTGGGCGAGCCGGCAGGTGATGGCCTCGCGCAGGGCGGGGTCGAGCTCCGGCTCCTCCAGGGCTGCCTGGAGGTGGTTGACGGTGGTGGCCGGTTCGTTCAGGAGCGCCGAGCAGCCGAGCTCGAAGAGCACCTCCGCCCGGTCCTCCAGGGAGGGCGGTTCGCGCAGGGCGCGGGCCAGACAGCGCCGGGCGGCCTCGGGGGCGCCGGCCCGCATGCACTCGCGCGCCGCGGCCCGCAGCTGCTGCACCGCCCAGCGGTCGTCCTCGGGATGCATCTCCAGCAGGTGGCGGGCGGCCACCGTGGGGCCGAGGCCCGCCTCGGTGACGCGGACGGCGGCCTGCCCGTGCATGGCCACCCGCATCGCGGGCGGGATGGCCCGGTAGACGGCCGTGCCGACCAGCGGGTGGAAGAAGTCCAGCCGGTCGGTGTCGCCCGTGCGCTCGGCCAGGACGCGGGCCTCGCGCAGCCGCTGGATCGCGTCCACCGACTCCTCGGCGCCCAGGCCGCCCACACTGCTCGCCATCTGCGGGTCGACCGAGGTGCCCAGGATGGCGACGGCCCAGGCCAGCCTGACCGGTGAGGGGCCGAGCCGCTCCAGGCGCTCGATGAGTCCGCTGCCGCGGGCGGAGGAGGCGAGCTCGCGCAGCTCGGCGGCGTTGGCGTAGTGCGGTTTGATGTTCCGCTCGTGGATCTTGGCGATCAGCTCGACGGCCTCGAACGGGTTGCCTCCGGTGAGCGCCCAGCACTCGCGGGAGAAGAGGTCGTCGGCGCCGTTCTGCAGCACGTCGTGGACGAGCCTGCCCACGCCGTGCGGGGAGAGCGGGGCCAGGTTGACGGGGCGGGAGCCGTGCCGCTCGGCCAGCCTGCGGAACTCGACGGCCTGCGCGGGCAGTTCGTCGGGCCGGTAGGCCGTCACGATCAGGATCGGCAGTTCGGCGGCGCGCAGGGCGAACGAGCTCAGCCAGGTGAGGGACTCACCGTCCGCCCAGTGCGCGTCGTCGACGATGAGCACGACGGGTGTGTGCTGGACGGCGAACCGGGTCACCAGCCAGTCGAGGCCGTCGCGCACGCCCTGCGGGTCGGGCGAGCCGCCGCCCGGGACGGCGACCAGGCCGACCGCGGGCGCCACGATGTCGTACCAGGTCCCCAGTATCCTGCGGTGTTCGTCCTCGCCGGTCGCGGCCAGTACGGGCTGCACCAGCTGGCGCACCACGTGGAAGGCCACGCCCTGTTCCTGTTCGCCGCCGCGGGCGGTCAGCAGGGTGCAGCCGCGTGCGAGTGCCTCCCTGCGGATCTCGGCGATCAGGCTCGTCTTGCCGAGTCCGGCCGCTCCCGCGATCGCGAGCAGCCCGCCGCTCGGCGCGCCCGTATCCCCCTCGGCTCCGGTGCCGCACAGGTCGTCCAGCATGCCTTCGAACAACAGGAGTTCATTATCCCGTTCGAACAGCCGCCTGCGCGCACCACCGGTCCGCCGGCCTTTCGAGTCCGCCACAACCGTCCCCTTTTGCCAGTAGGGCCGAGCCTACGCTTTCGGACACGCACCGTGACACCGATGTGACTGTCTTGCAAATCCAGCTTGACTAACTGGCTTGGTTCTGCTGGGGCGTTGGGCCGCCCCCGGGGGCGCGAAGCGCCGGGCCACACGCCGCTTGTGCGCTTTCGGACACGGGCGCACTATGAGCTTTCCGGACAGCAGCTCCGCCCAAGGCTGCTCACCCCCCTCGGCGTTCAGGAGGCGGAGCGATGGCGTCCCCACCAGGCCAAGAGCTGTCGGACGGCCGCACGGGACTGGTCGACATCCCGTTTCCGGCCCGCTGCCATCCGCGCCACGCGCTGGCGCGTCAGCACACGCTGGGCTGGCTTCACCGGTTCGGGATGCTCTCGGACCAGAAGGCCACGGACGAGTACGACGCGATGGGGCTGGAACGCCTGATGGCGTACTTCTATCCGGACGCCACCGACGCGGATCTCGCGCTGGCGACCGATCTCAACGCCTGGTTCTTCGTCTTCGACGACCAGTTCGACGGTCCGATAGGGCGGCAGCCCGACGCGGTGGCCCGGCAGATCGACATCATGCTGCGCACGATGAGCGAGCGGGGCCCCGCCCCGGGCGACCCCACCAGCCATCTCGCCGGTACGCTCGCGGAGTTGTGGAAGCGGCTGAGCCGCGACACCCCGCTCCTGTGGCAGAACCGCTTCCGCGAGCACTGGCGGGACTATCTGACGGCCTACCACTGGGAGGCGGTCAACCGCACCCGGACCGGGCTGCCGTCGCTGCCCGGCTTCCTGCGCGGACGCCGTGACTCCATAGGGGTCCAGCCCTGTCTGGATCTCGTCGAGCGGTGCGGTCGCTACACGCTCCCCGACGAGCTGCACCGGGGCAGCCCACTGGCCGAAATGCGCTGGATCACCGCCGATGTGGTGATCTTCGTCAACGACATCGTCTCCGCGGACAAGGAGCTGGCCGCCGGGGACGTCAACAACAGCGTGATCATCCTGCACAAGGGGTCCGGGCTCTCGGTGGACCGGGCCGCCCGTGAGGTCGCCCGGATGGCCAACTCGCGGGTGCAGCGCTTCCAGACGCTCGCGGCCGAGCTGACCGGAACACTCGCGGGCACCGGCGTCTCGGACCAGCTGCGGGCCCAGGTCGACGACTACGTGGCCGGGATGCGCGCCCTGATGAGCGGCAATCTGGCGTGGTCGCGTACGACGGCCCGGTACAACAGGACCGGCATCGAGGCGGCGGGCCGGGGGCAGCGGCCCTGGGCGCACCTCTTCGAGCAGGCGGACGCGCTGGACGCCTGACGTCCGCCGGGGCTACGGCTGGGCGGGGAGCCGTCGGCGCCGCTGGTGGCGGGCGACCCGGGCGCGGTTGCCGCAGGAGGGCCCGCACCACTCCTGGCGCGGGTGCTCCTTGAGGAAGTACCGCACGCACCGGGGCGCGTGGCAGGCCCGCAGCCGGTCCCGGTCGGGCCCCGACAGCAGGGCCATGGCGGCGCGGGCGAGCGCGGCACCGAGCACGGTGGCGGCGTCGGGGGCGCGGGTGCCGCGGTGGACGGTGTACGGCTCGGAGCCCTCGGGCCACTCCAGGCGGGGCGCGGTGGGGACGGCGGCGGCGGCCGAGTTCAGCAGGTCCAGGGCCGTGCTCGCGGGCAGCAGCCGCTCGGCGTCGGCGCGGCTCGGCGGCTCCGGCCGTACCGCGCGGGCGAGCAGGGCGCGCACGGCGGCCCGCAGCGCGCGCACGGCCGCCAGCGTCTCCCCGTCGGCGGTGAAGGTGTGGGCGAGTGCCCGGGGGTCGGCGTCGAAGGCGGTGGCGTGCTCCCGTACCCATGCCGTCAGTCCTTCCGGCCCGCTCAGATCGTCGGCGACCCCGCCGCGTCCGTCATGGCGGACGGTGAGGGCGAGGTCGAGCACGAGGGAGTGGTCGGGCATGCGGCTCATGGTAGCCACGATGGCAAGCGCCGGACCTGGGCGGCTTCCGGGCCCCTGACCGGCCCGCCTGTCCCTCGGCGGGCGCCCGGCCTCGACGGGCGTCCGTCCCCGGGCGGGCTCCGGCCCCGCCCGGCGCGCGGGCCGGGCGGGTGCGCGGGAGACCGCGACCGGGCCGGGCGGCCCCGTCCGTCCCGTGCCTCAGGTGAGGTCGAACTCGCCGTCGCGCGCGTTCAGCACGAAGGCGCGCCACTCGGCCGGGTTGAAGATCAGCGAGGGGCTGCCGGGGCGGCCCCCGTTGCGCATCGCGATGAACCCCTCCACGAACGCGATCTGGACGTCTCCCGTCCCTTGGCTGCTCGACCTCCAGTCGGCCTTGCTGAGATCGAGATCCGGCTTGTCCCAGCCCACAAGGGTCTGCTGGGTGGTGCTCTCGGCCACGTCCCTGCTCCTCCCGGTTCCCTGTCGTCCGGGCCAGACTAGCGATCGCGTCCGGTCCCGGACAGGCCACGGAAGGAGTACCGCGCCCCACCCGCGACGACGGGCCGGGGGCGCCCCGGTGCCCGAACCGCCCGGCCCTCAGCGGCCGGGCGGTTCGGAGCCGACCAGCCACATGGCGAAGAACTGCGAGCCGCCGCCGTAGGCGTGCCCCAGTGCTCTGCGCGCCCCCTGCACCTGATGCTCACCGGCCCGCCCGCGCACCTGGAGGGCCGCCTCGGCGAAGCGGATCATGCCGGAGGCGCCGATGGGATTGGTGGAGAGGACCCCGCCCGAGGGGTTGACCGGCAGGTCCCCGTCGAGTTCGGTGACGCCCGACTCGGTGAGCTTCCAGCCCTCGCCCTCCGCCGCGAAGCCGAGGTTCTCCAGCCACATGGGTTCGTACCAGGAGAACGGCACGTACATCTCGACGGCGTCGATCTCGCGGCGCGGGTCGGCGATCCCCGCCTGCCGGTAGACGTCGGCGGCGCAGTCCTTGCCCGCGCGCGGGGAGACGAAGTCCTTGCCCGCGAAGAGCGTGGGTTCGCTGCGCATCGCCCCGCCGTGCACCCACGCGGCCGGGTGGGGCGAACGGGCCGCGCCCGCGCGGTCGGTGAGGACCATCGCGCACGCCCCGTCCGAGGAGGGGCAGGTCTCGGAGTAGCGGATGGGGTCCCAGAGCATCGGGGACGCCTGCACCTTCTCCAGGGTGATGTCCCGCTCGTGCAGATGCGCGTAGGGGTTCAGCAGGGCGTTGCGCCGGTCCTTGTACGCGACGAGCGAGCCGACGGTGTCGGGGGCACCGGTGCGCCGCATATAGGCCCGTACGTGGGGCGCGAAGAAGCCGCCCGCCCCGGCGAGCAGCGGCTGCTGGAAGGGGATGGGCAGGGACAGGCCCCACATGGCGTTTGACTCGGACTGCTTCTCGAAGGCCAGGGTCAGGACGGTGCCGTGGACACGGGCGGCCACCAGGTTCGCGGCGACCAGCGCGGTGGAGCCGCCGACCGAGCCGGCCGTGTGCACCCGCAGCAGGGGCTTGCCGACCGCGCCGAGGGCGTCCGCGAGGTACAGCTCCGGCATCATCACGCCCTCGAAGAAGTCGGGGGCCTTGCCGATGACGACGGCGTCGACGTCCGCCCATCCCAGCTCCGCGTCGGCCAGCGCGCGCTGGGCCGCCTCGCGGACCAGGCCCGCGATCGAGACGTCGTGGCGGGCGGCGACGTGCTTGGTCTGGCCGATCCCGACGACGGCCACGGGTTCCTTGCTCACGACGGCTCCCCCTCCAGTACGGCGACGAGGTTCTGCTGGAGGCACGGCCCCGAGGTGGCGTGGGCCAGTGCCCGGTCGGAGTCGCCCCGGTGGATCCCGGCGGCGGCCTCCCCGATCCGGATCAGTCCGGCGGCCATCACGGGGTTGGCGGCCAGCGCGCCCCCGGACGGGTTGACCCGTACCCCGTCGGCCAATCCCAGCGCCTTGCGCAGGACGACCTCCTGGGAGCTGAAGGGGGCGTGCAGTTCGGCGGTGTCGACGGGCCGGTCGAAGGCCCCGGCGCGCTCGGCCGCGAGCCGCGCCGAGGGCGAGTCGGTGAGGTCGCGCACGCCCAGGGCGTGGGCCTCGACGCGGTGGTCCATGCCCCGGATCCAGGCGGGCCGTTCGCACAGCCCGCGCGCGGTGTCGCCGGCGGCGAGGATCACGGCGGCGGCTCCGTCCCCGATGGGCGGGCAGTCGCCGGTGCGCAGCGGGCGTACGAGGTAGTCGCCCTGCGGCCGTGCGCCGCGCACCTGTGCGCGGGGGTTGGCGGTCGCGGAGTCCCGGCTGCGGGCGGCGATCGCGGCGAGCGCGCGCTCGTCGGTGTCTCCCGCGTCGATGAGGGCCTGCGCCTGGAGCGCGGCGAGCGCGACGGAGTCGGGCCACAGGGGCGCCAGGTAGTACGGGTCGAGCTGGCGGGTCAGGACGTCGCGGAGTTCGCCGGGCGAGGACTTGCCGTAGGAGTAGACGAGGGCGGTGTCGGCCTCCCCGGTGAGGATCTTCACCCACGCCTCGTAGAGCGCCCAGGCACCGTCCATCTCGACATGCGACTCGGCGATCGGCGGCCAGGCCCCCACGCCGTCCAGGGCCATGGTGAAGGAGAAGGCGCGGCCGGCGAGGTAGTCCGAGGAGCCGGAACAGGTGAAGCCGATGTCGCTGGTCCGCAGTCCGGTGCTCGCCAGCACCCGGTGCAGCACCGGCATCAGCAGCTCGACCTCGGAGAGCTCGTCCGTGCGGCGCCGGTGGTCGCTCTGCGCGAAGGCGACGACGGCCACATCCCGTGCGGGGCGCATCAGATCAGCTCCTTGTACGCGTCGTAGTCGGCGTCGGGCTCGCCGGTGGGCCGGTAGTGGTCGGGGTGGCGGCCACCCTCGCGCCACACCGGTTCGACCCGCAGCCCCATCCGCACCTGGTCGTAGGGGATGCCGCCGATCCGGCCGTGCAGGGCGAGGTCGGCGCCGTCGAGGGCGATGTGCGCGTAGACGTAGGGCACCTCGATGGCGTCGTTCATCGCGTTCTTGGCCTTGATGTTGACGATGCAGTACGTGGTGACGGTGCCGGCCGGTCCCACCTCCACGCGCTCCTCGGTGGCGACCCCGCAGGTGGGGCAGGCCCCGCGCGGCGGCACGTACACCTTGCGGCACGAGGGGCAGCGCTCGCCGACGGTCCGGTGCTCGGCCAGCGCCTCGATGTATCCGGTCTGGGCGCGGCCCGGGCTGTAGGTGTAGTCGAGCCGGGCCGGGGCGACGATCCCGGTGACCGGGTCCGCGAACGCCCCGTCGTGCGGGCGCGGTCGTCCCGCCGCCTCGCTCTCGTACGGTTCGAAGCACGCGATGTCCGTGATGGCGCCCTCGCGCTCCCCGGCCCATCGCACCCGCACCCGCATCCCGGTCCGCACGGCGTCGGGGCCGGGCGCGTCCAGGGCGTGCAGCAGCGCGGTGTCGGCGCCGTCGAGGCGGACCAGGACCCACGCGAAGGGGTGCGGCAGGGGCTGGCCGCGGCGCGGGGAGGGGTTCCAGGCCCAGGTGGTGACGGTGCCGGTGGGGGCGACCTCGACCAGGTCGCGCAGCTCCTCGGCGGTGACCGGGTCGTATTCGACGGGTGGCACGAGCGTCCTGCCGTCGGAGGTCGTCACTCCGAGGACGGTCCGCTCGCGCAGCCCGGTGAGGAAGGCGCTCTGGACGGGGCCCAGCGAGCGGGTGAACGGGAACTCGACCACCAGGGGGGCGCTGAGGACTTCGGACATCGGGGTCTCCTTACGGGCGCGCGGCGCGGGTGCGCGCTCAGGCGCGCCGGTAGACGGGCGGGCGCTTCTCGGCGAAGGCGCGGGCGCCCTCCTTGGCGTCGGCGGTGTCGAAGACCGGCCAGCCGCGTGCGAGTTCGGCGGCGAGGCCGTCGGTCTCGGTCATCTCGGCGCTCTCGTACACCGAGGCCTTGACCGCTTCGACGGCGAGCGGACCGCAGGCGTTGATCTGCTCCGCGATCTCCAGGGCCTTGGTGAGGGCGGTGCCGTCCGGGACGACGTGCCCGATCAGGCCGATGCCGGCGGCCTCGCGCGCGGTGTAGGGGCGGCCGGTGAGCAGCATCTCCAGGGCGTGGGTGCGCGGGATCTGGCGCTGGAGCCGGACGGTCGAGCCGCCGATGGGGAACAGGGCGCGCCGGACCTCGAAGAGCCCGAAGGTGGCGCTCTCGCCCGCCACGCGGATGTCGGTGCCCTGGAGGATCTCGGTGCCGCCCGCCACGCAGGGGCCCTCGACGGCGGCGATCACGGGTTTGCGGGGGCGGTGGTGGCGCAGCATCGCCTTCCAGTGCAGATCCGGGTCGGCCTTGAGGCGGTCCCGGTGCGCCTCGCCCTCCATGCCCCTGCCCGCCAGGGCCTTGAGGTCCATGCCCGCGCAGAACGCGCCACCGGCGCCGGTGAGGACGACCGAGCGGACGGTGTCGTCGGCGTCGGCCGCCAGCCAGCCGTCGTAGAGGCCGACCAGCATCGACAGCGAGAGCGCGTTCCTGGCCTCGGGCCGGTTGAGCGTGAGTACGAGTGTGGCGCCCTCGCGCCGCACGGTGAGGTGTTCGGTGCCACCCATGGACCTGCCTCCCGTCGTCGGACTGGAACAGGTTGCAGGAGCCGGGGGCGCAGTTCAATAGTTTTCTGACAGGCAGTCAGATTCTTTCCCCGAAGGCCCTTCCCACTTGTGACGGGCTCTGCTCTGATGACGGCCACACGGATGGCGCCGGGGTCAGGAGGAGCGGTGGAGTACAACCTTGCCGACCTGTTCGAGTCGGTCGTCGACGTGGTCCCCGACCGCGAGGCGCTGGTCCACCTCGACCACCCCGGCACGGGTGCGGAGCGCCGGCTGACCTACCGCCAACTGGACGCCGCCGCCAACCGGATCGCCCACCACCTGATCGACAGCGGCGTCGGACCGGGCGAGCACCTGGGCCTGCATCTGTACAACGGTGTGGAATACCTCCAGACCGTGCTCGGCTGCCTCAAGGCCCGGATCGTCCCGGTCAACGTCAACTACCGCTATGTGGAGGAGGAGCTGGTCTACCTCTACCGGGACGCCGATCTCGCCGCGCTGGTCTTCGACGCGGAGTTCACCGCGCGGGTGGCGGGCGCGCTGCCGCACACCGCGAAACTCCGCCATCTGGTACGGGTCGGGGAGCCGCCCGAGGGCGCGCCCACGCTGGACGCGGTGCCGTTCACCGGGGCGGAGGCGGCCGGGTCCGAGGAGCGGGGGTTCGCGCCCCGCTCCCCCGACGACCTCTTCATCATCTACACCGGCGGCACCACCGGGATGCCCAAGGGCGTGATGTGGCGCCAGGAGGACCTGTTCTTCTCGGGGCTCGGCGGCGGCGCGCCCACCGGCGAGCCGGTCTCCCGCCCCGAGGAGCTGGCCGAGCGGGTCGCGGCGGGCGGAGAGGGCATCACCTTCTTCCCCACTCCCCCGCTGATGCACGGCACCTCCACCCTCACCGCGTTCATCGGCTTCCACTTCGGCCAGCGTGTGGTCATCCACCGCAAGTTCGTCCCCGAGGAGGTCCTGCGGACGATCGAGAGGGAGCGGGTCACCAGCGTGTCACTGGTGGGGGACGCGATGCTGCGCCCGCTCATCGACGCCCTGAGCGGCCCGCTCAAGGGCATCGACTGCTCGTCCCTGTTCAGCGTCTCGTCCTCCGGCGCGATCATGTCCGAGACGGTCCGCGCCCAGTTCAGCGCGCTGGTGCCGAACGCGATGCTGCTCAACAACTTCGGCTCCTCGGAATCGGGCTTCAACGGCACCGCCACCGACGACTCCGGCCCCGACCGGGGCTTCCGGCTGCGCGTCAACTCCCGTACGGCGGTGGTCGACCCGGCCACCCACGAGCCGGTGAAGCCCGGTGAACCCGGCCGGATCGCCCAGCGCGGCCATGTGCCGCTCGGCTACTACAACGACCCGGCGAAGACCGCCGAGACGTTCTTCCAGCGGGACGGGGAGCGCTGGGTGCTGCTGGGCGACATGGCCACGGTCGACGAGGACGGCATCGTCACGGTGCTCGGGCGCGGCTCGCAGTGCATCAACACCGGCGGGGAGAAGGTCTATCCGGAAGAGGTCGAGCAGGCGCTCAAGTCCCATCCGGACGTGTACGACGCGCTGGTGGCCGGGGTGCCGGACGCGACCTGGGGCAACCATGTCGCGGCGGTGGTGCAGGTGCGCGAGGGCGCCGAGGCACTGACGCTCGACGCCATCCAGAGCCACTGCCGTACCCGGCTCGCCGGGTACAAGGTGCCGCGCCAGCTGGTCATCGCGCCGAGCATCCAGCGCTCGCCCAGCGGCAAGGCCGACTACCGGTGGGCGCGGGCGGTGGCCGTGGAGTCGGCGGGCTGACCCTCCGGGACCTCCGTCAGATGCCGAACTCCCGCAGCGCCGCCAGGAATTCGGCTGGCCGCCCGGCGTGGACCGAGTGGCCGGCCTCCAGGGTGACGAGCCGGGCACCGGGGATGAGGGCGGCCATCTCCGCGATCGCCTTCTGGTCGACGTGGCTGTCCGGGCCGCCCGCGACGATCAGCGTCGGCGTGGCCAGGGACGCGCAACCCGCGCGCCAGGCCGGATCCGGCTCGTTGAGCTGGGCGTCCACGTCGGTGACGACCGGCCAGTCGAAGGAGAGCTCCCCGTCGGGCCGGTCCATGAACCCGCGCGGCGGATCGAGGGGGATCAGCGGCGGGCACTCCTCCAGGACGAGCCGCCCGACCAGTTCCGGCGCCCCGATCGCGAGCAGGAGGGCCGCCGCGCCGCCCATGGAGTGGGCCACCACATCGGCGCCGGCCAGGCCGAGCGCGTCGACGAAGCCGCGCAGATCGTCGCGGAACCCCTCGAACGAGTAGCGGCCGGGCCAGTCGCTAAGGCCGTGGCCGCTCAGGTCGAGCGCGTACACCCGGCGCGTGGCGGCCAGGGCCTCGGCGATCCCGCTCCAGTCGGCGCCGGTGCCGCCCCGTCCGTGGACGAGGAGGACCGGCGGCGCGGACTCCTCGCCCAGGACCCGGTAGGCGAGACGGACACCGGATGCCGTGCGCACGCCGCGCACGTCCGGCGCCAGGAAGGCCGCGAGCGTCCGTACGAAGTCGCCGGGCGCGTCCAGCCACGGGAAGTGCCCGGCGCCCGGCAGCACGGTGACCTCGCCCCGGGGGAAGAGCGCGGCGAACTCGGCGGCCCGCTCGGGGGTGGGGGTGGCGTCGTACGCCCCCGCGAGGACCAGCACGGGCGCGTCCACGGCGGCGAGCGCGGCGGTGGTGGCGGGCGGGTCGAAGACCCCGTCCTGGTAGTGGATGCCGGCCGCCGCGCGGTTGATCTGGGTGTCCTCGCCCGCCGCGTGGGCGCGCGCGGCCTCGTCCCACCGCCCGTACATGAACGGCTGGACGGCCGTCCACACCTCGCGCGCGTCGCGCCCGCCCCAAATCTCCTCCAGCGCGGTGCGGCCCTCCTCGTACCAGCTCTCGCCCGCGCGCAGCGCCGCCGCGGCCCGCCAGTCGTCGGGAGTGATCTCCAGGCCGACGGCGCGGACACCGGGGGTGACCAGGACGAGCGAGCCGACGCGGTGCGGGTGGGCCGCCGCGTAGAGGGTGGCGAGGTTGCCGGAGGCCGAGTGGGCGAGGAGGTCGACGCGCTCCAGGCCGAGGTGCTCGCGCAGCGCCTCGACGTCGTCGGTCATCCGGTCGCAGCGGTACGAGGAGGGGTCCCGCGGCACTGCCGAGTCACCCGTCCCGCGCAGGTCGAGCAGCACCAGCTGCCGGTGGGCGGACAGGCCGCCCAGATCGCCCAGATAGGCGGAGGCCCGCATGGCACCGCCGGGCAGACAGATCAGCGGCTGCCCCGTCCCCACCAGGCGGTAGGCGAGCTCGGTTCCGTCGTACGCGGTGAACTTGGGCATGCCGGTGATCCTCACAGCCGGCGGCGGCCGGGCCAAGGGGGTTTCGCCCAGAGCGCGAAGGGCGCGGTGCGGGGGCGTTGTCCACAGGCCTTGACGGTGCGGTCCGGTGGCTGGATTACTGAACCCGAGCAGATCTACCGAATGATCGGTCGTCCGTTTTCTGGCGGAGTGACGACCGGCGAGGACGGGAGCGGCCCATGGAACCCCTGCTGGACGCAGCGGAACGGCTGAGCCGGCCGGAGCTTCAGGCGCTCCAGCTCGACCGGCTGAGGGCTTCGCTGCGCCATGCGTACGAGCACGTAGGCTTCTACCGGGAGGCGTTCGACAAGGCGGGGATACGGCCCGAGGACTGCCGCTCGCTCGCCGACCTCGCCCGCTTCCCCTTCACCACGAAGGCGGATCTGCGCGACCACTACCCGTTCGGGATGTTCGCGGTCCCCGAGTCCCGGATCCGCCGCATCCACGCCTCCAGCGGGACCACCGGCCGCCCGACCGTGGTGGGCTACACCGAGCGCGATCTCGACACCTGGGCGGACGTGGTGGCCCGTTCGATCCGCGCGGCGGGCGGACGCCCGGGCCACAAGGTGCATGTGGCGTACGGATACGGCCTGTTCACGGGCGGCCTGGGCGCGCACTACGGCGCGGAGCGGCTCGGCTGCACGGTGATCCCCGCCTCCGGCGGTATGACGGCCCGCCAGGTCCAGCTGATCCAGGACTTCCGCCCCGAGATCATCATGGTGACCCCGTCGTACATGCTGACCCTCCTCGACGAGTTCGAGCGGCAGGGCGTCGACCCCCGTACGACCTCGCTCAAGGTCGGGATCTTCGGCGCGGAGCCGTGGACGGAGGAGATGCGCCGTGAGATCGAGGAGCGCTTCGCGCTCGACGCCGTCGACATCTACGGGCTGTCGGAGGTGATGGGACCCGGGGTGGCACAGGAGTGCGTGGAGACCAAGGACGGGCTGCACATCTGGGAGGACCACTTCTACCCGGAGATCGTCGACCCGTTCACCGGGGAGGTGCTGCCCGAGGGCGAGCGCGGCGAACTGGTCTTCACCTCCCTCACCAAGGAGGCCATGCCGGTGATCCGCTACCGGACACGGGACCTGACCCGGCTGCTGCCGGGTTCGGCGCGGGTCTTCCGGCGGATGGAGAAGGTGACCGGCCGCAGCGACGACCTGGTGATCCTGCGCGGGGTGAACCTCTTCCCCACCCAGATCGAGGAGATCGTGCTGCGCACACCGGGCCTCGCCCCGCACTTCCAGCTGCGGCTGACCAAGGAGGGCCGGCTGGACGCGCTGACGGTACGGGTGGAGGCGCGGGCCGGCACCGCTCCCGAGCAGCGCGAGGCAGCCGCCCGGTCGGTCGTGACGGCGGTGAAGGAGGGCGTCGGGGTCTCGGTGGAGGTGGAGGTCGTCGACCCCGACACCATCGAGCGGTCGGTGGGCAAGTTCCGGCGGATCGTGGATCTGCGAGGGGGCGCCGGGGCGGGCTGACGAG
>NZ_JBJHPC010000491.1:0-5449 GCF_045257485.1 Streptomyces sp. YS-3
TCGTCCCCACCTTCGCCCGGCGGGCGCTGTAACCACACGCAGAGGTATTGTCAAGAGGGCGAGGCGGGCCGCCCCTCGTCCCCACCTTCGCCCGGCGGGCGCTGTAACCACACGCAGAGGTATTGTCAAGAGGGCGAGGCGGGCCGCCCCGATTTTTTTGCCCGCCGCGCGCCCACCCGACCCACCAGTACAACCCCGCAGACAGCCCGCAGACAGAGACCTGACCGAGCAGCCAGAGCAGACAGAACGGGAGAGCACGCGTGACGCGCAGCGTGTACGTGACCGGGATCGACCGGGGAGACGGCCGCCAGGTCGTCGAGCTGGGAGTCATGGAGCTCCTGACCCGCCAAGTGGACCGGGTGGGCGTCTTCCGTCCCCTCGTGCACGACGGCCCCGACCGGCTCTTCGACCTGCTCCGCGCCCGCTACCGGCTGTCCCAGGACGAGGCGACGGTGTACGGGATGGACTACCACGAGGCCTCCGCGCTCCAGGCCGAGCGCGGCACCGACGAGCTGGTCTCCCAGCTCGTCGAGCGCTTCCACCGGGTCGCCCGCGACTACGAGGTGGTCCTGGTCCTCGGCACCGACTTCGCCGCCACCCAGCTCCCGGACGAGCTGTCGCTGAACGCGCGCCTGGCCAACGAGTTCGGCGCGTCCGTCATCCCGGTCGTCGGCGGCAAGGGCCAGCCGGCCGAGTCGGTGCGGGCCGAGGCGCGCAACGCCCACCGCGCGTACGAGGCGCTGGGCTGCGACGTCCTGGCGATGGTCGTCAACCGGGTGACCCCGCAGGACCGCGAGGCCATCGCGGACGGGCTGAAGGCCCAGCTGCCGGTGCCCTGCTACGTCCTGCCCGACGAGCCCGCGCTGGCCGCGCCGACCGTCGCCCAGATCACCTCCGCGCTCGGCGGTACGGTCCTGCTCGGCGACGACGCCGGGCTGGCCCGGGACGCGCTGGACTTCGTCTTCGGCGGGGCGATGCTGCCGAACTTCCTCAACGCCCTGACCCCGGGCTGTCTGGTCGTGACCCCGGGCGACCGGGCCGACCTGGTGGTGGGCTCGCTGGCCGCGCACAGCGCCGGGACACCCCCGATAGCCGGCGTCCTGCTGACCCTGGACGAGCGGCCCGGCGAGGCCATCCTCAAACTCGCCGACCGCCTCGCGCCCGGCACCCCGGTGGTCGCCGTCACCGGCGGGTCGTTCCCGACGGCCGGTGAACTCTTCGCCCTCGAAGGCAAGTTGAACGCCGCCACCCCGCGCAAGGCGGAGACCGCGCTCGGCCTCTTCGAGCGGCACACCGACACCGCCGACCTGCTGGCCCGGATGTCGGTGGCCCGCAGCGGCCGGGTCACCCCGATGATGTTCGAGCACGAGCTGCTGGAGCAGGCCCGGGCGGACCGCCGCCGGGTGGTGCTCCCCGAGGGCGCCGAGGAGCGGGTGCTGCGCGCCGCCGACGTCCTGCTGCGCCGGGACGTGTGCGACCTCACCCTGCTCGGTGACGCCGAGGCCATCCGCAAGAAGGCGGCCGACCTCGGCATCGACGTCACCCGGTGCGAGATCATCGACCCGCACACCTCGGAGCTGCGCCGGCGCTTCGCCGAGCGGTACGCCGAGCTGCGCGCGCACAAGGGCGTGACGGTGGAGCTCGCGTACGACGTGGTCGCGGACGTCAACTACTTCGGCACCCTGATGGTCCAGGAGGGCCTGGCCGACGGCATGGTCTCCGGCTCGGTGCACTCCACCGCCGCCACCATCCGCCCCGCCTTCGAGATCATCAAGACGAAGCCCGGGGCCTCCGTCGTGTCGTCCGTCTTCTTCATGTGCCTGGCCGACAAGGTGCTCGTGTACGGCGACTGCGCGGTCAACCCGGACCCGGACGCCGAGCAGCTGGCCGACATCGCGGTCCAGGCGGCGGCCACCGCGGCCCGCTTCGGCGTGGACCCCCGGATCGCGATGCTCTCGTACTCGACCGGCACCTCCGGCTCGGGCGCCGACGTCGACAAGGTCCGCGAGGCCACCAAGCTCGTCCGCGAGGCGCGCCCGGACCTGCGGATCGAGGGGCCGATCCAGTACGACGCGGCCGTGGAGCCCTCGGTGGCCGCGACCAAGCTGCCGGGCTCGGAGGTGGCCGGGCAGGCCACCGTCCTGATCTTCCCGGACCTCAACACCGGCAACAACACCTACAAGGCCGTGCAGCGCTCGGCCGGCGCCGTGGCCGTGGGCCCGGTGCTCCAGGGTCTGCGCAAGCCGGTCAACGACCTCTCGCGCGGCGCCCTCGTCCAGGACATCGTCAACACCGTCGCCATCACGGCCATCCAGGCCCAGGCGCAGGCAAAGGGGCAGGAGACCTCCGCATGACCAGCACCGACCCGACCCCGTCGCGCGTCCTCGTACTCAACTCCGGCTCGTCGTCGGTGAAGTACCAGCTGCTCGACATGGCGGGCCCCACGCGACTCGCGGCGGGCCTGGTCGAGCGGATCGGCGAGGAGACCTCCCGTCTGGTGCACACCCCGCTGACCGGCGGCGACAAGCGCGAGACGCACGGCCCGATCGCCGACCACGGGGCCGCCCTGAAGGCGGTCTCGGAGGAGCTCGCCAAGGACGGCCTCGGCCTCGACTCGCCCGAACTCGCCGCGATCGGCCACCGGGTGGTGCACGGCGGGCTGAAGTTCAGCGCCCCGACCGTGATCACCGAGGAGGTCATGGCGGAGATCGAGCGCCTGGTCCCGGTCGCGCCGCTGCACAACCCGGCCAACATCACCGGCATCCGCACCGCCCAGGCCCTGCGCCCGGACCTGCCGCAGGTGGCCGTCTTCGACACCGCCTTCCACACCACGATGCCCGAGCACGCGGCCCGGTACGCGATCGACGTGGAGACCGCCGACGCGCACCGCATCCGCCGCTACGGCTTCCACGGCACCTCGCACGCGTACGTCTCGCGCGAGACCGCCCGGCTCCTCGGCAAGGACCCCTCCGAGGTCAACGTGATCGTGCTGCACCTGGGCAACGGGGCCTCCGCCTCGGCCGTGCGCGGCGGGGTGTGCGTGGACACCTCGATGGGGCTCACCCCGCTGGAGGGCCTGGTCATGGGCACCCGCTCGGGCGACATCGACCCGGCGGTGACCTTCCACCTGGAGCGGGTCGCGGGGATGTCGACGGACGAGATCGACGTACTGCTCAACAAGAAGAGCGGTCTGGTCGGGCTCTGCGGCGACAACGACATGCGCGAGATCCGCCGCCGGATGGAGGCGGGCGACCAGCGCGCCGTGCTCGCCTTCGACATCTACATCCACCGGCTGAAGAAGTACATCGGCGCCTACTACGCGGTGCTCGGCAAGGTGGACGCGGTCGCCTTCACCGCCGGGGTGGGCGAGAACGCGGCGCCGGTGCGCGAGGCCGCCGTGCTGGGCCTGGAGGAGCTGGGGCTCGCGGTCGACGGCGAGCTCAACGCCGTACGGTCCGACGCGCCGAGGCTCATCTCACCGGAATACGCGCGCGTGGCCGTGGCAGTGGTACCCACGGACGAGGAGCTGGAGATCGCGACGCAGACGTACGCACTGGTCCGGTCCGGCGACGGCGCCGAGGGCAGGGGCGTCTGAGCGGGGACCGTTTCAGGCCACGCCTGAGCGCGCCTCCGCCCATTTGTACATTCCACCAGACGGAATATTCCGGAGCGAAACAAACCGATAGGATCGCCTCATGCGCCGTTCCAAAATCGTCTGCACACTGGGCCCCGCCGTCGACTCCTACGAGCAGCTGACTGCTCTGATCGAGGCCGGTATGAACGTGGCCCGCTTCAACTTCAGCCACGGTTCCCAGGCAGAGCACCAGGAACGGTACGACCGTGTCCGCAGGGCCGCCGAGGACACCGGCCGCGCGGTGGGCGTGCTCGCCGACCTCCAGGGACCCAAGATCCGTCTGGAGACCTTCGCCGAGGGCCCCGTCGAGCTGGTGCGCGGTGACGAGTTCGTCATCACCACCGAGGACGTCCCGGGCGACAAGTCGATCTGCGGCACCACCTACAAGGGGCTGCCGGGCGACGTCTCCAAGGGCGACCCGATCCTGATCAACGACGGCAACGTCGAGCTCAAGGTGACCGAGGTCGAGGGCCCCCGGGTCAGGACCATCGTCATCGAGGGCGGTGTCATCTCCGACCACAAGGGCATCAACCTGCCCGGCGCGGCGGTGAACGTCCCGGCCCTGTCCGAGAAGGACATCGAGGACCTGCGCTTCGCCCTGAAGATGGGCTGCGACCTGGTCGCCCTCTCCTTCGTCCGCGACGCCGACGACGTCAAGGACGTCCACAAGGTCATGGACGAGGTCGGCCGCCGTGTGCCGGTCATCGCCAAGGTGGAGAAGCCGCAGGCCGTCGAGCACATGGAGGGCGTCGTCATGGCGTTCGACGGTGTGATGGTGGCCCGTGGCGACCTCGCCGTCGAGTACCCGCTGGAGCGGGTCCCGATGGTGCAGAAGCGCCTCATCGAGCTGTGCCGCCGCAACGCCAAGCCGGTGATCGTGGCGACCCAGATGATGGAATCCATGATCACCAACTCGCGTCCGACCCGCGCCGAGGCCTCCGACGTCGCCAACGCGATCCTGGACGGCGCGGACGCGGTCATGCTCTCCGCCGAGTCCTCGGTCGGCGCGTACCCGATCGAGACGGTCAAGACGATGTCCCGCATCGTCGAGGCCGCCGAGGAGGAGCTCCTCTCCAAGGGCCTGCAGCCGCTGGTCCCGGGCAAGAAGCCGCGCACCCAGGGCGGTTCGGTCGCCCGCGCGGCCTGCGAGATCGCGGACTTCCTCGACGGCAAGGCGCTGGTGGCGTTCACCAAGTCGGGTGACACGGCCCGCCGCCTCTCGCGCTACCGCGCGGCCCAGCCGATCCTGGCCTTCACCACGGACGCCGGCACCCGCAACCAGCTCGCGCTGAGCTGGGGCGTCGAGTCGTTCGTCGTCCCGCACGTGGACAACACGGACGCGATGGTGGACCTCGTCGACGCGGAGCTGCTCAAGCTCAAGCGGCACAACGAGGGCGACACGATGGTCATCACGGCGGGCTCGCCCCCCGGGGTCCCCGGCACCACCAACATGGTCCGCGTCCACCACCTGGGCGACGGCCGACAGGGCTGATCCGTCCGGGGTCCCGCGGGGTCCCGGACGACGAGGCGGAGGGCGGCGCCACCCGGAATTCCGGGGCGCCGCCCTCCGCTTCATACACCGCCGGCGGCGTCTTCGCGCTCCGTTGCCCAGTCGCGGAGTGCCCGCAACAGGATCTACACATTCCGTGGGGTACGTTCGCGTTCATGCGTGCCCCGATAACTGTGCAGTTCAGCCGCCCGCTGGCCATCGCGGCCCTCACCGCGGCGGCGGTGGTCTCCGGCGTCGCCCCCGCGGCGGCCCACCCGGTGAAGCCGGGCACGACCTCCCCCGCGAAGCCGAGCCCCGGGGCGCCC
>NZ_JBJHPC010000492.1:0-5445 GCF_045257485.1 Streptomyces sp. YS-3
GCCCGGGTTCCGCCCCCCCCGCCCGGGTTCCGCCCCCCCCGCACTCGTCCGCCGCGGGGGAGCGGACGACGCATTCCCCTGCGCTTCAGTCCTTGCGCGATGTCTACCCTGGAGGTCCAGCCATGGGCTCATATGCCCTTCCCAGACCGGTTATCCGCCGGAAGATCCGCGGTCTGCTGCTGGCGCTGGTCGTCGGCGTCCTCGGTGTGGCCGCCGCACTGGTCGCGCCGCCGACCGCACAAGCCGCCGACAGCACGCTCGGCGCCGCGGCGGCGCAGAGTGGCCGCTACTTCGGCACCGCCATTGCCTCGGGTCGGCTGGGCGACTCGGCGTACACGACGATCGCGGGCCGTGAGTTCAACTCGGTGACAGCCGAGAACGAGATGAAGATCGACGCCACCGAACCGCAGCGGGGCCAGTTCAACTTCACCGCCGGTGACCGCGTCTACAACTGGGCGGTGCAGAACGGCAAGCAGGTGCGCGGCCATACCCTGGCCTGGCACTCTCAGCAGCCCGGCTGGATGCAGAGCCTCAGCGGCAGCACGCTGCGCCAGGCGATGATCGACCACATCAACGGCGTGATGGCCCACTACAAGGGCAAGATCGCCCAGTGGGACGTCGTGAACGAGGCGTTCGCCGACGGCAGCTCGGGAGCCCGGCGCGACTCCAACCTGCAGCGCACCGGCAACGACTGGATCGAGGTCGCCTTCCGCACCGCGCGTGCCGCCGACCCGGCCGCCAAGCTCTGCTACAACGACTACAACATCGAGAACTGGACCTGGGCCAAGACCCAGGGCGTGTACGCCATGGTCCGGGACTTCAAGCAGCGTGGCGTGCCGATCGACTGCGTCGGCTTCCAGTCGCACTTCAACAACGACAGCCCGTACAACAGCAACTTCCGCACCACCCTGCAAAGCTTCGCGACCCTCGGCGTCGACGTGGCCATCACCGAACTCGACATCCAGGGCGCCTCGGCCACGACCTACGCCAACGTGACCAACGACTGCCTGGCCGTCCCGCGCTGCCTCGGCATGACCGTCTGGGGTGTGCGCGACACCGACTCCTGGCGAGCGGAGCAGACGCCGCTGCTGTTCAACGGCAACGGGAGCAAGAAGCCTGCCTACACCGCCGTCCTCAACGCGCTCAACGGCGGCTCCACGACGCCCCCTTCGGATGCCGGACAGCTCAAGGGCGTCGGGTCGGGCCGCTGCCTGGACGTGCCCGGCGCCAGCACCACCGACGGCACCCAGCTCCAGCTGTGGGACTGCCACAACGGCACTAACCAGCAGTGGACGTACACCGCCGCCGGCGAGCTCAGGGTCTACGGCAACAAGTGCCTGGACGCGGCCGGCGCCGGCAACGGCACCAAAGTCCAGATCTACAGCTGCTGGGGCGGCGACAACCAGAAGTGGCGCCTCAACTCCGACGGATCCATCGTCGGCGTCCAGTCCGGTCTCTGCCTCGACGCCGTCGCAGGCGGTTCCGCCAACGGCACCCTGATCCAGCTCTACTCCTGCGCGAACGGCAGCAACCAACGCTGGACCCGCACCTGAGGGAACCTGCCACGAACGAAAGGGTGAATCGATGAAGAACTACGGTGAGGTTTCTCCCGCCGCTCCACGATTACATCGTTGGTGGTCCCGGGTCGCCGCCCTGGTGGCGCTGTCCCTCGCGATCGGCATGCTCGCCGCGGCGCATCCGGCGCCCGCCGAGGCGGCGACGGTGGACACCAACGCCTGGTACGTCATGGTCAATCGCAACAGTGACAAGGCGCTGGACGTCTCCGGCGCCTCCACCGCCGACGGCGCGCGGGTCAGCCAGTGGACACGCAATGACGGAGCCAACCAGCAGTGGCAGTTCGTGGACGCCGGCGACGGCTTCTACCGCCTCAAGGCCCGGCATTCGGGCAAGATCCTCGACGTGGCCGGCTCCTCGACCGCAGACGGTGCCGCGATCCAGCAGTGGGCCGACCACAACGGGGGCAACCAGCAGTTCCGCCTGGCCGACTCCGACGCGGGCCACGTCCGGTTGATCAACCGCACCAGCAGCAAGGCGGTGGAGGTGCAGGGGGCCTCCACCGCCGACGGCGGCAACGTCGTCCAGTACAGCGACTGGGGCGGCGCCAACCAGCAATGGCAGATGATCAAGTTGTCGTCCGGTGGAGGCGGCGGATGTGGCAGTGCTCCGACCCTGGCGAGCGGAACGCACACGATCCAGAGCGGCGGCAAGAGCCGCAGCTTCATCCTCAGGGTTCCCGCCAACTACGACAACAGCCACCGCTACCGGCTGATCGTCGCGTTCCACTGGCGGGGCGGAACCGCCGCCGACGTCGCCTCGGGCGGCACGAGCGGGACCGCCTGGTCCTACTACGGCCAGCAGGAACAGTCGAACAACAGCGCGATCCTCGTCGCCCCCCAGGGCCTCGGCAACGGCTGGGCCAACTCGGGCGGTGAGGACATCACCTTCGTCGACGACATGGTCCGGCGCATCGAGGGCGGCCTCTGCGTCAACCCAGCACAGCGTTTCGCCACGGGATTCAGCTGGGGCGGCGGTATGAGCTACGCACTCGCATGCAGCCGGGCGGATGTCTTCAGGGCCGTCGCGGTCATGTCCGGTGCTGAGATCAGCGGGTGCAATGGCGGCACCCAGCCCATCGCCTACTTCGGAATCCACGGCGTCAGCGACTCCGTCCTCAACATCGCGCAAGGACGGTCCCTGCGCGACAGATTCGTCCGCAACAACGGCTGCGCCTCCCAGAGCCCGCGCGAGCCCGCGCCGGGCAGCCGAACGCACATCACCACCACCTACTCGGGCTGCCGTGCCGGATACCCGGTCCAATGGGCCGCGTTCGACGGAGGCCACATACCCGGTCCGGTCGACGGCTCCACCGGCGAAAGCGGCGTCACCACCTGGACCAAAGCAGAGATCTGGAGGTTCTTCGCACAGTTCTAGTGACACGCCCGCACCACGGAGTGGAGCCCGGATTGATCCTGGCTCCACTCCGTCGACGTCTATCCCAGATTGAAGGACGGAGAGACTCTTTCCGGAGAGCCCGGGCCGTCAGACTGGTCACGGATGGCGAACAGGCCGTGAGAGAAGTGGCGTTTCGAGGACCACGCCCTCGCGGAGGGAGGTCTCGCCCGCCCGCTTCAAGGCCTCGCGGGCCGCCAAGGACGCCGGTTTACTGTGAACGAGGGCCACGGTGACGGTGATCTCGGCGGCCCCCGCCAGGAGTTGGTCGTACCACGGTTGTGAGCGCCCTCGTTTTGTCCATACGGGCGCCCTTGGTGTAGATCATCTGGACCGCTGTCGGGGCTCGCCCCGGATTCACGCCGACAGCCAAGACAGCACACTGTACGCACCAGTTGCCGCGAGATGGCCCGATCCCGGGCCTGGGACCCATCGAGCGGGACGGCGCTCTCGACCTTGTTCGGACGGGCTCACCAACCCGGAGGCGAAGACCGAGCGGCCCTGTCGCCTACTTGATCTCGGCGAGGCAACCTGGCGTGAGCGCGCGCTGAATGCCGAGGACGCGCTCAAGGCCACCCAGACCGAGATCCTCGCCCAACGCTCCCGGATCGGTGAACTCCTCGGCCGGATAAGGGACGTGCAAGCCGAATGGGCCGAAGAGGCCATTCAGCGGATCACCACCGAGAACACCACCCTCAAACCAAGGGTCCGTCAGCTGACCGCCGATAACCGCGCCCTCGACGAGCGGCTCAAAGCCGCCCGATCCAACCTCCGCTTCCAGGACCGGCGCGTCGCCGACCTCGAAGCCCGCCTCACCGGACCGGAACCACCGGCCTGATCACCTCCCGCTGGCACGGCATGGCCCGTCCACCGTCCCGGTGGACGGGCCATCCCACGATCTCGGCCGCCCAAGCCGAACGAGCCGCCGTCAGCTGAGGAGTGCGACGGCCGTGCGGTCATTCCACGAAGGCGCCACGTCTCACGCCCCGGCGACTCCGTCGATGCGCTCTCGGATCAGATCGGCATGGCCATTGTGACGTGCGTACTCCTCGATCATGTGGACCATGATCCAGCGCAGCGACACTCCGTGATCGCCTACATGGCCAGCTTCCTGTTCAGACAGGTGACCGGAGTCCTCCAGTGATGCGGCGGCGATGAACTCCCGGCCTTGAGCCACTTCCGCTTGCCAGGCGACCGTCGCCTCGTCGAGTCCACGGTCCGGATGAAGGGCAAAGCCATCAGCGTTGCTCTCCCCGAAGACCGGGGGCACGTCCTGGCCCGTGAACACACGCTGGAACCAGTTGCGTTCCACCTCAGCCATGTGCTGGACGAGGCCCAGCAGCGTCATCGACGACGGTGCCACCGAGGCCAGTCGTAATTGATCATCCTTGAGGCCCGAGCACTTGAGGGCGAGAGTCGCACGGTGAAAGTCGAGCCATGCTTCCAGCATGGCGCGCTCATCAGCATGCGCGGGCGGTATGGGTCGTCCATCCGGTGTCGTAGTCATAACCGCACCCTGGCAGAAGCAGCCATGTCCTACGACCGCCTTCGCTGGCGACGAACACGCGTGATCGACGCCAGCCGAGGCAAGCCAAGACATCAAATCTCACAACACCGACCCCACCCCATCGTCACGGACGCGTTGTACGGGTACGTCCGCCCGCACCGGTGGACCGTCGCACTCGGTCTGTTGCTGGCGCTGGTGGGTGCCGCCGGCGGACTGCTGCAGCCGCTGGCCACGAAGGCCCTGGTCGACCGGCGGCCCGCTTCCGACGCTCCCGTACCCGCCCAGGCGGGTGGGCGCCGACTGATGTCGGTCGAGCAGGGCGCCGACTTCCGCCAGCCGCCCGGCGAGACCGAGCCCGCACCCGCCCCGGCGTCCGCTTGCCCCCGGCGGCCTCACCTTCTCAGACTCGGACCGCCAAATCTGAGCGCTACCACCATGGGGTTCGTCACGTCCAGGACCAGCTCACCACCTAGCCCCACCGCCCGGTGTGCCAGCGCCACCATCGGGACAGTGGTCGTAGTCGGCCGGGCTCCCGCCTCGGATACCGTGTYCCTCTACGGGGTGCCATAACGGATGTGGCGCCCCCCACCGGAGGTAGTCRGCGTATGAGTTCAAAGCGCAGCAAGAATCCAGCCCTGCCCGTACTTGACGACGCATTCCGGCTCGAGTCGGTCAAGAACGCCGAAGAGTCCACCCGTGACTTGGCCGCGCGGCTGGCCACCACCGAGCTGCGCCGCGTTTCCCACCCGGGCCGGATCACCTGGGACCCCACCGATCAGGCCGAGCCCGTACCGGTCCCGCCGACTGTGGTCGACGGTGACGGGGACCTGTGGCTGCGGGACCGGGGCACTGGCACCTGGACCATGCCCGAGTTCAACCCGAAGGAGTTCCCGGCCCGCTGTGGCGAGGTTCTGACGTGGAACGAGCTTGCCCGCGAGTTCGGCCCGCTCACCGCACTGGCCGACGAC
>NZ_JBJHPC010000493.1:0-5441 GCF_045257485.1 Streptomyces sp. YS-3
GCCCGTACCGGAGCCGGATCCCGTGCCCAACCCGCCGGGGCCCGACCCGGTGCCGGACCCGGCGCCCTCGCCCGGACCCGTCACCTGACGCCGGGGCGCGGGCGCCGGTCCCCGGCTACATCCCGCCCGCCACCCGCAGGACGGTCCCCGTCGCGTACGAGGCGTCCTCGGAGAGGAGCCAGGCGACCGCCCCGGCGATCTCGTCCGGCCGCCCGGCGCGGCCCATCGGGATGGTGCCGGCGAGCTTCGCGGGGCGCTCCGGGTCCTCGTGGAAGCCGGTCCAGATGATGCCCGGCGCCACGCAGTTGACCCGGATCCCGTCGGCCGCGACCTCCTTGGCCAGACCCACCGTCATGGCGTCGACCGCGGCCTTGGTGGCGGCGTAGTGCACGTACTGACCGGGGCTGCCCAGGGTGGCGGCGGCCGAGGAGATGTTGACTATGGAGCCGCCGCCCCGCGCCGCCATGTCGCGCACGGCCCGGCGGGCACAGAGCAGATAGCCCAGCACATTGACGTCGATGGCCCGGCGCATCCCCTCCGCGTCGGCGTCCGCCAGACGGCCGTTGGGGCCGCTCACCCCCGCGTTGTTGACCAGCCCGGTGACCGGGCCGAGCGCGGCGGCGGCGTCGAAGAGCCCGTCCACCGAGGCCTCGTCCGCGGTGTCGACCGCCACCGCCAGGCCCCTGCGGCCCGCCGCGCGCACCTGCTCGGCCACGGCTTCGGCGGCTGCCGCGTCCGAGCGGTAGCCCACCACCACGTCGTGGCCGTCGGCGGCGAGCCGGGCGCAGACCGCGGCGCCGATCCCACGGCTGCCGCCGGTGACGACGGTGACCGATCTCTGCTCCACGAAATACCTCCGACGACGAGCGGACGACCACTCCCGATGAAGTGATCTTCCGCCCATCGTAGGACCGGGCACCGACAGCGCCCCGGAGCCTGTGGACGGCGAACGAGCAGGCCCACCCGTGGGCCTGGCGGAAATCCGTTGGAGGCTGGCACTCCCGCCACTTCTCCCGCACCCGGCCACGCCATAGCGTCGGCCGGGGCTTTCGTCCGGAAGCCCGCACGCCCGTACGAAAGTGCCTCAGCCCGTGACGAAGTTCCTGCTCACCGTGCACATCCTGGCCGCGATCCTCGCCGTCGGACCGGTCGCCGTGGCCGCCAGCATGTTCCCGCCCACCGCCCGGCGGGCCCTGGCCGCGCCGGGCGACGCGCAGGCGCTGGCGTCGGTGCGGCTGCTGTACCGGATCTGCCGGGTCTACGCCGCCGTGGGCGTCGCGGTGCCCGTCCTCGGGTTCGCCACGGCCAGCAATATGCACATCCTCGGCGACACCTGGCTGATCGTCTCCATCGTGCTGACGACGCTCGCGGCGGGCGCGCTCATCGCGCTCGTCCTGCCCCGCCAGGACGCGATACTCACCGGGCTCGACACGGCCGCCGCCGAGGCGCGGACCGCGCCCGCGGGCGCCCCGGAGGTCCGCCGGACCGTCCAACTCGCCATGTACACCGGGGTGTTCAACCTCCTGTGGGCGGCGGTGACCGTCCTCATGGTCCTGCGGCCCGGCTCCACCACCGGAGGCTGACGGCCGCGCGGGCGCGAGGAGACGTTTCCGGCCGCCCCGGTGCGCCCCCACGACGCGACTTCGCGCCGTGGTGCAGGCTGGAAGGCGACTCACCCTCGGCGAAGGAGGACGCAGTGGCTCTGAAACCCGGCGACGGCGGCGCGGTGGAGATCAGCCCGACCGGTTGGGTGGCCGAACAGGCCCGGCTGTACGAGGAGTCGGGCGGCACCAAGGGAACGACCATGCACGGCGCCCCGTGCCTGCTCCTGGACTACGTCGGCCGGCGCACCGGCGCCGTACGCCGCACCGTGCTGATCTACGGGCGCGACGGCGACGACTACCTGATCGTGGCCTCCAAGGGCGGCTCCGACGACCACCCGCTCTGGTACCTCAACCTCATGGAGGAGCCGGACGTCAGCGTCCGGATCGGCACCGAGCGGTTCCCCGCCCGCGCCGAGACCCTCTCCCCCGAGGAGAAGGCGCGGGTGTGGCCGCATCTGGTGGAGGTGTTCCCGCCGTACGCGGACTACCAGAAGAAGACCGAGCGGGACATCCCCGTCGTACGGCTGCGGCACACCGGCCGCTGACGACCGCGCGTGGCTGGGGGTACGGCACGGTGTCCCCGTGCCGTACCCCCAGCCGGTGTCAGTCCGCGAGCGAGATGGCCTGCACCGGGCAGGCGCGGGCCGCCTCGCGGACCATGGGGTCTCCCCCGCCGTCCGCGCGCCCCGGCAGCAACTCGCTGAACCCGTCGTCGTCCTGGGTGAACACCCCCGGCGCCGTCAGGACGCACTGCCCCGAGCCGATACAGACGTCACCCTTGATGCTGATCTTCATGAGCCCACTCCACTACCAAGTGACGGGGAGTTCCAGCATCCCCTGAAGGGTGTCGCCCGGTTTGAACGGGATCCGCTCGGCCGGCGCCGCGAGCCGCAGCCCCGGCAGCCGTGTGAGCAGGGCACCCAGGGCGATCTCCAGCTCGGCCCGCGCCAGGTTCTGCCCCAGGCACTGGTGGATGCCGAACCCGAAGCCCACGTGGTGGCGGGCCGGGCGGCGCCAGTCGAGGGTGTCCGCGTCCGGGTAGACCGAACCGTCCCGGTTGATCATGGAGGTGGCGAGTACGACGCCCTCGCCGGCGCGGATCACGCTCCCGGCCACCTCGATGTCCTCGGTGGCCACCCGCAGGATGCCGTCGGCGATGGAGAGGAAGCGCATCAGCTCCTCGACCGCCACCGGCATCAGCGAGAGGTCCGCCCGCAGCTCCGCCAGCCGCTCTGGGTGTTCGAGCAGCGTGAACGTCCCCAGCGACAGCATGTTCGCGGTCGTCTCGTGCCCGGCGACCAGCAGCAGCACCGCCATCCGGACCAGTTCGGTACGGTCCATGCCGCCCGTGCGCAACTGGTCCTCGACCAGCTCGTCGAGCAGCCCGTCACCCGGCTCGCGGACCTTGTAGTCGATCAACTCGCCCAGATAGGCGTCCAGCCGGTCGCGGGCGTCCCGGGTGTCGGCCGGGGCCGGACCGCGCAGCAGCCGCCGGGACTGCTCCTCGAAGAAGTCGTGGTCGTCGTAGGGCACGCCGAGCAGCGAGCAGATCACCATGGACGGCACCGGCAGCGCGAACGCGGTGACCAGGTCGGCCGGCGGCCCCTTCTCGACCAGCACGTCCAGCAGCCCGTCCACGGTCGCGCGGATCATCGGCCGCAGGGCGGCGGTGCGTTTGAGGGTGAAGCCGGGGATGACCTTGCGGCGCTGGGTGTTGTGCTCGGGGTCGTCCACGCCGAGGAGTTCCGTGCGGCGTTCGTTGAGGGCGGCGAACCGCTCGGTGGCCGTCGGGAAGTCCGGGTGGAGCCGGTCGGAGGAGAGGCGCGGGTCGACGAGCAGCGCCCGTGCCTCGGCGTGGCCGGTCACGAACCACGCGGCGCGGCCGTCGAAGAGCCGCACCCGCGACAGCGGGCCGCCCCGGCGCAGCGGCTCGTACGCGGTGGGCGGGCGGTAGGGGCAGGTGCGGTCCTGGGGGAAGGAGACGGTTCCGGTCATGGGTCAACCTCGCAAGCGAAGAGTCCGTCTTGCCGATCTCCACTACATGCCCAAGGCAGCTAAATGGTCTATGCGGAGTTCGGCCGAATCACCCGCACAGGACGATCCGGCCGGTTTCCGCCCGATCGGACCCCCTCGTCCCCTGCCCGCATGAGAGCCTGGGCAGCACGAGCGCACACGGAAGAAGGGGTCCCGTATGGCGGAGACGGCCCGGGAACTGGTGGAGCGGATCACGGCGGAGCTCGCTCCCGCGAAGGACGCCAACCGGCTGGTGCCCCGGATCGCGGAGGGCTCGGCCACCCTCCACACACTGGCCGCGCTGGCCCTCGAACAGCGCCATGTCATCGCCTCCGACCTGCGCGCCTTCACCTTCCTCGCGGACCGCTCGGCGCAGGCGGGCAATCCGGCGTGCGCGGAGTTCTTCGGCTCGCTGGCGACCGGCGAACGACTGGCGCTGGAGCGGCTCGGCGCGTACGAGAGCGCCTGCGGACTCGACGCGGACGCCGTCGGGCGGTACGAGCCGCTGGCCGGCTGCCAGGCGTATCCGGCCCAGGTGGCCTGGCTGGCCCTGAACGGCGAACCGCCGTCGGTCGCGCTGGCGCTCACCGCCAACTTCGCGGCGTGGGGCGGCTACTGCGCCACCGTGGCCGAGGCGCTGCGCGCCCGCTACGGCTTCCCGGACGAGGCGTGCGGCTTCTTCGACTTCTTCGCCGAGCCCGCGCCCGAGCTGGAACGCCAGGCCCTGGCGGCGGTCGCCTCGGGCGTCCGCTCCGAGGCCGGGACCGCTCCCGCGCGCCGCTACGGCCGCCTGCTCCAGAATTACGAGGCGATGTTCTGGAACACACTGGCCGACAGATGAGCGCGCGGAACCCGCCGCGCCCGCCGACCGGGACCCGGTCCGTCGTGCGTGATCTCCGCCACCGGCCCCACCTGCCGGAATGTCACTCCGCGCCGGTTGGTTGTGCCCTACACGGTCCGGCGGGAGGAGCCCGGCGGCCGGTCGCGGAGAACGGGAACGATCCATGGGCGAGTTGATCCTCATCCGGCACGGCGAGACGGCGTGGAGCCTGACCGGGCAGCACACCAGCCACACCGACCTGCCGCTCACCGGACACGGCGAGGCCCAGGCCCGCGCGGTGGCGCCGCTGCTCGCCGGACGCCGGATCGGGCTCACCCTGGTCAGCCCCACGACCCGGGCCAGGCGCACCGCCGAGCTCGCCGGACTCACCGCCCCCCGGGTGCGCCCGGACCTGAGCGAGTGGGACTACGGAGCGTACGAGGGCGTCACCACCCCCGAGATCCAGCGCGACCGCCCCGACTGGAACCTGTGGACGGACGGGGTCGCCCCCGGGCCCGCCGCGCACCCGGGCGAGAACGCCGAACAGGTCGGCGAGCGGGCCGACCGGGTGCTCGCGGAGGCCGTGGCCGCGCTGGGCGGCCCGGACGACGGCGCCGATGTCGCCCTCGTCGCCCACTCGCACTTCCTGCGCGTCCTGACCGCCCGCTACCTCGGGCTGCCCGCCGCCTCCGGGGCGCTGTTCCTGCTCGGCACCGGAGCCGTGTCGCGGCTGGGGACCGAGCACGGACGGCCGGTGATCACGGCGTGGAACACGACTCCCGCGCAGGGCGTACCCGCGACCGCGGGATGAGCCGGCCGCTCCCCGCCGCCAGGGCGAGCTCCGCGAGGGCCTCGGGGGCGCCGAGCTGACCCCGTATCCCGGGAAAGGCGTTGACGTCCACGATGACCGGGCCGCCGTCCGCGTCGACGATGTCGACCCCGTACACGTCCAGGGCGTACGTCTCCCCCACCCGCAGCGCCAGCGCGGCCCGGCCGGGCGGCAG
>NZ_JBJHPC010000494.1:0-5429 GCF_045257485.1 Streptomyces sp. YS-3
ACCGCCGCCCGCCCCCGCAGAAGGCCGGACCGCCGCCCGCCCCCGCAGAAGGCCGGGGCCTGGGTGCACGGCGACTTCCACCCGCTGAACCTGCTCTACCGCGGCAAGGAGCCCGCCGCGATCGTCGACTGGGACCGTCTGGGCGTCCAGCCCCGCGCGGAGGAGGCGGTACGGGCCGCGGTCATCTTCTTCGTACGCCCGGCGGGGGAGCTGGAGCTCGACAAGGTGCGCGCGTACGCGCGCGCGTACCGCCAGGCCACCGGCGCGGACCCGGCCGAACTCGCCGCCGCCGTCCACCGCGTGTGGTGGGAGCGGCTCAACGACTTCTGGATCCTGCGCTGGCGCTATCTGCTCCACGACCGAAGGGCCGACCCGCAGTTCCCTGCGGCGTCGGCCCTGGCGGTCTGGTGGACCCGCGAGTACGAGGCGGTGTGCGAGGCGTTCGCGGACTAGGGCGTGTTGCGAATGTCCCGCCCGGCCGCCGCCCCGGTCAGGTCTTCGGGGTGGGCCCGCCCGTCGTCGCGCCGGTCGTCGTGCCCTTGGTGTCGCCCGTCCCGCCGTCGGTCGTGCCGGCGGTCGTGCCCTGGCTCGTCCCGGTGGTGGTCCCGGCCGTCGTGCCCGTGCTCGTCCCGGACGTCGTGCCCGAGGTCGTGCCCTGATCCGTCCCCGAGGTCGTCCCGGTGGTCGTGCCCTGGTCGGTGCCCGAGGTCGTGCCCTGGTCCGTCCCGGACGTCGTGCCCTGGTCGGTGCCCGAGGTCGTGCCCTGGCTCGTCCCGGACGTCGTGCCCTGGTTGGTGCCGGGCGACGGCGTGTGCTTCTTGGTGTGCTTGGGCGACGGCGTGTACGGCGGCGGGTAGTTGCCGCCGGTCGTCGACGTCTGATCCTGGCCGCGGCTCGCCTGGTCGTCGGGCGACGGCGACGTCTTCGACTCGTCGGAAGGCGACGGGGAGTGGGAGACCGCCGGCTTCTTCGGCGTCTGATCGCCGTCCTTCTTGTCCCCCGCCTTCATCGCGAACGCCACACCCGCCGCGATCGCGATGATCGCGAGCACCACGAACAGGATGACCTTGCCCCGGCCGCCGCCCGGGCGCCGTCCGCTGCCGTTGTAACCGCCGTTGTTGTAGCCGCCGGAGCCGTAACCCCCGTCGTAGCCGCCGTCGTCCGGGTTCATCGGCGGCAGGATCGGGCCGCGGAACTGCGAGGTCTCCCCGTGCCCGGGGTGGCCCATGGCGGCGGTCGGCGCGGTCATGCCCATCGCGGCGGTCCGGCCGACGTCGTGCATGACCTCGACCGGGCCGGTGTTCCAGGTGCCGGTGTGGCCGCCCTGCGCCTGGAGCATCTGCAGTCCGTACTGGACCAGGCCGCGCATCTCCTCGGCGGACTGGAAACGGTCGTCCGGGTCCTTGGCGAGAGAACGCATGACGAGGCCGTCGAGTTCCGGCGGCGCCACGGAAGCCACCTGCGACGGCGGCACCGGGGTGTCCTGCACGTGCTGGTAGACCACCGACAACGGTGTCTCGCCGGTGAAGGGCGGGCGCAGCGCGAGCAGTTCGTACAGCAGACAGCCCGTGGCGTACAGGTCGGAGCGGTGGTCGACGGCCTTGCCGAGCGCCTGCTCCGGCGACAGGTACTGCGGCGTGCCCATGACCATGCCGGTCTGCGTCATCGTCGACTGCGCGCCGTGCAGGGCGCGTGCGATGCCGAAGTCCATCACCTTCACGGCACCGGTGTGCGTGATGATCACGTTCGCGGGCTTGATGTCGCGGTGCACGATGCCGTGCTGGTGCGAGTACGCCAGCGCCTCCAGCACTCCGGAGACGATGATCAGCGCCTGCTCCGTCGGCGGCGCCTCCGCCTGCACCAGCAGATCGCGGATGGTGCGGCCCTCGACCAGCTCCATCACGATGTAGGGGACGGTCTGGCCGCCCACCACGTCCTCGCCCGAGTCGTACACCGCCACCACCGCGTGGTGGTTGAGCCCGGCCACCGACTGCGCCTCACGCGTGAAGCGGGCCTTGGAGACGGGGTCCTCGGCGAGGTCGGCGCGCAGCAGCTTCACCGCGACCGTACGGCCGAGCCGTACGTCCTCCGCGGCGAAGACCTCCGCCATGCCGCCCCGGCCGAGCCGGTGCGTCAGCCGGTAGCGGCCGTCACCGACGAGTCCGCCGACCCACGACTCGTGGTCCTGCGCATCGGGCATCCCGGCGCCGCTTCCCTCGGGTTCGGGTGCCATCAGTCCTCGCCGTCGTGTCTGGCCGCGTCAGCGGTGGTTCCTCAAGGTCTTACGGTTGTGCAGTAGTGCACGCTACAGCGTTCGTACAGGACGCCGGTTCGGGATGGACCGGCCATCCAATCGGTTCCGCGTGTACCCATGCAAATTCCATGCGATTCCTGTAACGCTTACGAGACGCTTCTTGCGCGTACGGTCACGGAACGGGCACCCGGCTTGACGTGTCGTACCCCTCGGGCAGACTTGGCTCGAAAATTCGCAGGATCATCGCTGGCCACCGCGGCCAAGGGGGATGCACAGTCATGAGCCAGGACGGCGCACAGGGCCGCTATGCGGGCGGCTCCATCGCGGGCGGGCGCTACCAGCTGCGCGACCTCCTCGGCGAAGGCGGCATGGCCTCGGTCTACCTGGCGTACGACGCCGCGCTGGACCGCCAGGTCGCGATCAAAACCCTGCACACCGAACTCGGCCGGGAAGCGTCGTTCCGCGAACGCTTCCGGCGCGAGGCGCAGGCCGTCGCCAAGCTCCAGCACACCAACATCGTGTCGGTCTTCGACACCGGTGAGGACGAGCTGGGCGGCGCGATGATGCCGTACATCGTCATGGAGTACGTGGAGGGCCAGCCGCTCGGCTCGGTGCTGCACACCGACATCCAGCAGTACGGAGCGATGCCCGCCGACAAGGCGCTGAAGATGACCGCCGACGTGCTCGCCGCCCTTGAGGTCAGCCACGAGATGGGCCTGGTCCACCGCGACATCAAGCCCGGCAACGTGATGGTGACCAAGCGCGGCGTGGTCAAGGTCATGGACTTCGGCATCGCGCGCGCCATGCAGTCCGGTGTCACCTCGATGACCCAGACCGGCATGGTCGTCGGCACCCCGCAGTACCTCTCGCCCGAGCAGGCCCTGGGCCGGGGCGTCGATGCCCGCTCCGACCTGTACTCGGTCGGCATCATGCTCTTCCAGCTGATCACCGGCCGGATCCCGTTCGACGCGGACTCCCCGCTGGCGATCGCGTACGCCCACGTCCAGGAGGAGCCGGTCGCGCCCTCCTCGGTCAACCGGTCCATCCCGCCGGCCGTGGACGCGCTGGTGGCCCGCGCGCTGAAGAAGAACCCGAACGAGCGCTTCCCGAGCGCCGCCGCGATGCGCGACGAGATCGCCCGGATCTCCGCCAGCGGCCAGACGGGAGCCGCCCCGGTGATCACCGGCGGCGGCCCGGTCTCCAGCGGCCAGGGCGTCGGCGCGACGGTCTTCCCGCCGCTGGACGCCTCCGTGCAGCAGGGCTACTCGGGCAGCGTGCAGACGCCGTACCAGCCGAGCCCGTACGGCCCGCCGACGCCCGCCCCCACGCCGCAGCCCTCGTACGGCTACCCGCAGCAGGCGCCGATGCCGGCGCAGCACACCCCGCCGCCGTACACGATCTCCCCCAGCGGCCCGGCGGCCGGCGGTCCCTCCTCGAACTCCTCGCACTCCTCGAAGCGGAACACCCCGGTGATCGTGGGTGCGATCGCGGTGGCGCTCCTCGCGGTCGGCGGCCTGATCACGGCGCTGGCACTGAACAAGGGCGACGACTCGAAGGACGGCGGCGACAAGCCCACGGGTGCGGCCGTCGCCGGCCACAAGGGCCCCGAGCGCAGCCGCACGCTGGACACCACCAAGTGCACCAGCCCGCAGAAGTCCGCGCTCGACCCCTCGAAGGTCCAGGCCCCGGACTTCACCTACAAGGACATCCTGTCGGTGAAGCTGTGCATCCAGGCGGCGGGCTGGAAGGTCGACACCACCACGGTGGACAACGGCCAGTGGGGCCAGGACACGGTCGTGACGCAGTTCCCGGCCTCGGGCACCGACGTCGACCCCAAGTCGGCCCAGTTCACCCTGACGCTGTCCTCGGGCAACCCGCCGCAGCAGTAGTACCCGTACGGGGGCGCGGCAGTGCCTCCGTACGGCGGGGCACCCGGCTGACGCACCCGGGATGCCCGCCCCGGCGCCCCGTGTGACGCTGACCGCATGGCTTCAGGGCTCCGGACACGGCTCCGGGCGGCGGTCGGGACGCTCGGCGCGGGTGCGGCGCTGGCGGGCCTGCTGCTCGTGACCCCGCCCGCGTACGCCGAGGACCCGGCGCCGCCGTCCGCCCCGCTCGACGAGCGGTTCGCGGGCAACCGGGCCGGGGAGGGCCGGGCCCGGCCGGGCCGCCCGCCGGGAACCCTCCCGTACGTACCGGACGAGTCGGCGCAGCCGATCGCGGACGCGTTCCGGTCGCCCACCCCGCCCCCGCAGCCGAGCGCGCGTCCGGCGGTGGCGCGCAAGGCCCGGCCGTCGGACCTGTCCACCACGTCGGAGCTGCGGGTCCACGTCCTGTCGATGGGGGCGGGCCTGACCCTGACGGGCCTGGGCCTGGCGTTCCTGGCCCTGCGCCTGCGCCGCCCCTGACCGACGCGTGCTCCCGCTCCCACTCAGCCCCTCCCCGAGGGGTGGATCACACTCCCCCGGGGGCACAACGTGATGTGAGGCACGTGTGCGAGAGAATGGACGGCATGGAGATGCCGAGGAACGAAGAGTCGCCGGACAGCCCCCACATCCTGGTCGTCGGACAGGACGGTATGGCCATCGGCGGCGGTGACGACGAGTCGCGCGAGGTCCCGGTGACGGAGATGGTCGAACAGCCCGCGAAGGTCATGCGGATCGGCAGCATGATCAAGCAACTTCTGGAAGAAGTGCGCGCGGCGCCTCTGGACGAGGCGAGCCGTGTACGCCTGAAGGACATCCACGCCTCCTCGGTGAAGGAACTCGAGGACGGCCTGGCCCCCGAACTGGTCGAGGAGCTGGAACGCCTCTCGCTCCCCTTCACGGACGAGGCGATCCCCTCCGAATCGGAACTCCGGATCGCGCAGGCCCAGTTGGTGGGCTGGCTGGAGGGCCTCTTCCACGGAATCCAGACGGCCCTGTTCGCCCAGCAGATGGCGGCACGCGCCCAACTGGAACAGATGCGCCGAGCCCTCCCCCCGGGAACGTCCCACGACGACGAGGAGGGCCCGGGGGGAGGGCTCGGCGCATCTGTTCCAGTTGGGCGCGTGCCGCCATCTGCTGGGCGAACAGGGCCGTCTGGATTCCGTGGAAGAGGCCCTCCAGCCAGCCCACCAACTGGGCCTGCGCGATCCGGAGTTCCGATTCGGAGGGGATCGCCTCGTCCGTGAAGG
>NZ_JBJHPC010000495.1:0-5427 GCF_045257485.1 Streptomyces sp. YS-3
CCCCCACACCAACGCCGCCGTCCCCATCGCCCGCGCCCTGATCCGTACCGCGCTCGCGGACATCGACGCCCCCGCCGACAGCGACACCGCCGAACTGCTCACCGCCGAACTGGTGGCCAACGCCGTCGAGCACACCGCCGCCGACCAGCCCATCGAGCTGGTGGTCGAGCTGTTCGAGGCGGGCTGCCACGTCGAGGTGCACGACCGCTCCCCGCTGCCGCCGGGCGACCTGGGCGCTCCGGCGCCGCGCGACGATCCCGACCCGTGGCAGGAGCACGGCCGGGGTCTGCTGCTGATCCGCACCCTGAGTTCAGCCTGCGGCCACCGCCCCACCGCGCACGGCAAGGCGGTGTGGTTCACGCTCCCGGCGCGGCCACCGCTGCCGGAGCTTCCGCGAGGGTCGCGACCATGACCGCCTTGATGGTGTGCAGACGGTTCTCGGCCTCGTCGAAGACCACCGAGTGCGCGGACTCGAAGACCTCGTCGGTGACCTCCAGCTCGGCCAGCCCGTACCGCTCGTGGATCTCCCGGGCGACGGCCGTACCGAGGTCATGGAAGGCGGGCAGGCAGTGCAGGAACTTCACGTCCGCGTTGCCGGTCGCCCGCAGCACGTCCATGGTCACGGCGTAGGGCGCCAGCGCCTTGATCCGCTCCGCCCAGATCTCCGCGGGCTCGCCCATCGACACCCAGACGTCGGTGGCGACGAAGTCCGCGCCCGCCACGCCTTCCGCGATGTCCTCGGTGAGGGTGACACGGGCCCCGCTCCGCTCGGCCGCCCGCCGCGCGAGGGCGACGACGTCCTCGGCCGGCCAGTACGCCCGGGGCGCCACGATCCGTACGTCCATCCCGAGCAGCGCGCCCGTGACCAGGTAGGAGTTGCCCATGTTGTACCGGGCGTCACCCAGATACGCGAAGGCCGTCCGCTCCAGGGGCTTGTCGGTGTGCTCGGTCATGGTGAGCACGTCCGCGAGCATCTGGGTGGGATGCCAGGCGTCGGTGAGGCCGTTGTAGACCGGCACGCCCGCATGCGCGGCGAGGGCCTCGACCGTCTCCTGGGCGTCCCCGCGGAACTGAATCGCGTCGAACATCCGCCCGAGCACCCGCGCGGTGTCCCTGGCCGACTCCTTCTTGCCGATGTGCGATCCGGCGGGGTCGATGTACGTGGTGGAGGCGCCCTGGTCGGCAGCCGCCACCTCGAAGGAGCACCTCGTACGCGTCGACGGCTTCTCGAAGATCAACGCGATGTTCCGCCCCCGCAGCCGCTGCACCTCGGCGCCCGCCTTCTTGGCGGCCTTGAGCTCGGCGGCCAGCTCCACCAGAGCACGGAACTCCTCGGCGGTGAAGTCCAGCTCCTTGAGGAAGTGGCGGCCTGCGAGGTCTGTCGCCATGGTGACTGCTCCTGGGTGACGGAAGGCGGAAACACTGTAAGTCTATGCGATTGAACGCATCACTATACGGCATCGCGTTCCACCGGACAGCTCATGCACCGCGGCCCGCCCCGCCCCCGCCCCAGCTCGCTGCCGGGAATCTCGATCACCTCGATGCCCATCTTGCGCAGATGCGTGTTGGTGGTCACATTGCGCTCGTACGCCACCACCACACCCGGCTCCACCGCCAGCACGTTGCAGCCGTCGTCCCACTGCTCACGCTCCGCGGCGTGCACATCCTGGGTGGCAGTCAGCACCCGGATCCCGTCCAGACCGAGGGCAGCCGCTATGGCCCGGTGCATGTGCTCCGGCGGATGGTCGGTCACCTTCAGCTCCTGCTCACCGGCGCCCGGCTCGATCGTGTACGAGCGGAGCATGCCGAGCCCGGCGTACTGAGTGAAGGTTTCTCCGTCGACCATCGTCATCACCGTATCGAGGTGCATGAACGCCCTGCGCTTGGGCATGTCCAGCGCCACGATCGTGCGGGCGGACCCGGCCGCGAACAGCCCGCGCGCCAGCATCTCCACGGCCTGCGGAGTCGTCCGCTCGCTCATCCCGATGAGCACCGCGCCATTGCCGATCACCAGCACGTCTCCGCCCTCGATGGTCGAGGGATAGTCGCTCTGCCCTTCCGACCAGGTATGGAAGGGCCCGGCCCCGGGGCCTGCGAAGAGCGGATGGTGGCGGTAGATCGCCTCGAAGTGGACCGTCTCGCGCTGCCGGGCCGGCCAGCGCATCGCGTTGATGGACACACCGTCGTAGATCCAGGCGGAGGTGTCACGGGTGAACAGGTGGTTGGGCAGCGGGCCCAGCAGGAAGTCGTCCAGGTCCATGGCGTGGAACCGCACGGACACCGGCTCCGCGTGACGCGCCAGGAACTCCCGCTTGGTCATCCCGCCCACCAGCGCCTCCGCCAGCTCCGCGGCGGGCAGCTCCTCGAAGACCTCACGCAGATGCCCGGTGGCCAGCGGCCCGTACTCCTTCTCGTCGAAGACCCGGTCCAGGACCAGCCGTCTCGCCTCGGGGATCGCCAGCGACTCGCGCAGCAGATCGCCGAAGAGGTGCACCTTGACCCCGCGGTCGCGCAGCACGTCCGCGAAGCCGTCGTGCTCCTGGCGGGCCCTGCGCACCCAGAGCACGTCGTCGAAGAGGAGAGCGTCCTTGTTGCTCGGAGTGAGCCGCTTCAGCTCCAGATCGGGGCGGTGCAGGATGACGCGGCGCAGCCGCCCGGTCTCGGAGTCGACATGGAATCCCATGCTTCCATCCTGTCCCGCCGGCAGCACCCTCACCCGGTGAACCGGCCGCTTCCGTCCCCGCCGGAAACGGCCCCCGGGCGGAACCGCGGAACAGCACGGCTCCGCCCCCGGCGTCACCGCCTGGGACATCACGGCCCGGGGACGCAACCGTGCGGTTCCCGCCCGGGCGTCACAGCCTGGGACATCACAACCGGAGCATCACAGCCTGGGATCCACCGGCTCCGACTCCAGGGCCAGGACCGCGAAGACCGCCTCGTGGACCCGCCACAGCGGCTCCCCCGCCGCCAGCCGGTCGAGCGCCTCCAGACCCAGCGCGTACTCCCGCAGCGCCAGCGAACGCTTGTGGCCCAGCGACCGCTGCCGCAGCCGCTCCAGATTCTCCGGGCGCGTGTACTCCGGACCGTAGATGATCCGCAGATACTCGCGTCCCCGCACCTTGATGCCGGGCTGCACCAGACGGCCCCGGCCGTCCCGCGCGAGCGCCTGCAACGGCTTGACCACCATGCCCTCGCCGCCCGCACCGGTCAGCTCCAGCCACCAGTCGACACCCGCCCGCACGGACGCCTCGTCGCCGGTGTCGACGACCAGACGCCGGGTGACCTGGAGCAGACCCGTCGGGTCGTGCTCCACCAGACGGTCCAGCCACGCCAACTGCTCGTCGTGCGGCACCCCGGCCAGGCTGCGCCCCTGGACGGCCAGGAGCTGGAACGGAGCGAGCCGCACCCCCTCCAGTCCGTCCGTGGTCCAGCAGTAGCGCCGGTACGCCTCGGTGAACGCCGCCGCGTCCCGCGCCCGCTCGCGCTGACGCGACAGCAGCCCCGCCACCTCCACACCGCGCTCCGCCGCCGCCTCCAGAGCCCCGAGGGCACCCGGGAAGACCGCCCCGGACGCGGCACCCACCGCCGCGTACTGCGACCGCAGCAGCCCCGCGGCCTTCAGCGACCACGGCATCAGCTCGGCGTCGAGCAGCAGCCAGTCCGTGCCGAACTCGTCCCACAGCCCGGCCGCGGACACGGCCGCCCGCAGCCGGCCGAGAACCTCCTCGGTGACAGCCGCGTCGTCGAAGAACGGGCGACCGGTGCGGGTGTGCAGAGCGCCCGTCGGCCCCTCCACCCCGAACCGCTCGCGCGCCGCCTCGGCGTCACGGCACACCAGAGCGACCGCCCGCGAGCCCATGTGCTTCTCCTCGCACACGACCCGCCCGATGCCGTCCGACGCGTACTGCGCGAACGCCTCCACCGGATGCTCCAGGAAGGGCTCGTCACCGCCGCTGCCACGGGCCGCCGCGCGCGAGGTCGCCGTCGGCGCCATCGTCGGCGGCAGATACGCGAGCAGCCGGGGATCGACGGCGAAACGGCTCATGACCTCGAGCGCGGCTGCCGCGTTCTCCTCGCGGACCGCCACATTGCCCAGCTGACGGGTCTCCACGACCCGACGGCCGTGCACATCGGCCAGGTCGAGCGGGCGTCCGTCATGGCCACCGGGCGCCTCGGTGGCCAGCGGACGGACCGGCTCGTACCAGACCTTCTCGGCAGGCACGTCGACGAGCTCGCGCTCGGGCCAGCGCAGCGCGGTCATCCTTCCGCCGAACACCGCACCCGTGTCCAGACAGATGGTGTTGTTGATCCACGATGTGTTCGGGACGGGCGTGTGGCCGTAGACGACCGCCGCACGACCCCGGTACTCCTCGGCCCAGGGGTAGCGCACGGGCAGGCCGAACTCATCCGTCTCGCCGGTCGTCTCCCCGTACAGAGCGTGTGAGCGGACACGCCCCGACGTACGCCCGTGGTACTTCTCGGGCAGACCCGCGTGACAGACGACCAGCTTGCCGCCGTCGAGCACATAGTGGCTGACGAGCCCGTCGATGAACTCCTTCACCTGTTCCTTGAATCCATCGTCCTCCCTGTCCAACTGCTCGATGGTCTCCGCCAGTCCATGGGTGCGCTGGACCTTCTTGCCACCCAGATAACGTCCGAGCTTGTTCTCATGGTTCCCGGGAACACACAGAGCGTTACCATCGGCCACCATTTTCATCACGCGCCGCAACACGCCCGGGCTGTCGGGCCCGCGGTCGACAAGGTCGCCGACGAAGACCGCCGTACGGCCCTCGGGGTGCACCCCATCCACGTAACCCAGCTTGGCCAGCAGCGTCTCCAGCTCGGAGCGGCAGCCGTGGATGTCACCGATGATGTCGAAGGGACCGGTGAGGTGGGTGAGGTCGTTATAGCGCCGCTCGATGGCGATCTCGACGCTGTCCACCTCGGCCTCGGAGCGCAGCACATGGACCTTGCGGAACCCCTCACGCTCCAGTCCCCGCAGCGAACGCCGCAGCTCACGGCGGTGGCGCGCGATGACCTGACGGGGCATGCCGGCACGGTCGGGCCGAGCCGCGTTACGGGCGGCGCAGACCTCCTCGGGCAGGTCCAGGACGATGGCCACCGGCAGCACGTCGTGCTCCCTGGCCAGCTGGACCAGTTGCCTGCGGCTCTCCACCTGCACGTTGGTGGCGTCCACCACCGTCAGCCGCCCGGCCGCGAGCCGCTTGCCCGCGATGTAGTGGAGGACGTCGAACGCGTCACCGCTGGCGCCCTGGTCGTTCTCGTCGTCGGCCACCAGACCGCGGCAGAAGTCGGACGAGAGGACCTCGGTGGGCTTGAAGTGCCGACGGGCGAAAGTGGACTTGCCCGATCCGGTGGCGCCGATGAGGACGACGAGGGAGAGGTCGGGGACGGGGAGCGTGCGCT
>NZ_JBJHPC010000496.1:0-5426 GCF_045257485.1 Streptomyces sp. YS-3
GTTGGGGCGTACGGTGCTGGGGGTCCGGGTGGGTCGGGGCGGTATCGGAGTGCCGCTTGGAGTGGCGTCCCGTTCATCCCTTAATGTGGTGGTTTCTCCGTCCATGCTTGTTGTTGGGGAAGGGACTTGAGCCACTTGATGGACTCGCTGGAGCGCACCGTCGTCCGCTGTGCCGAGGGGCACGTCTTCACCACCGATATGTTCCCGATGCAGCAGCTCGGGGCCGAGCGGATCGGGCCCGGCCGGCTGCTCCGGTGCCCCCGCTGCGCCCGGCTGCGGCACGCCGTCCCCGTGGCGGGCGAGCAGAGGTAGGACCTGCCCGGCGGGCGCCGTGGCGCGCGCGGGTCTGTCCGATTACGGCAGGCCCGCGCACCCTGCGTATCCTCGGGACGTGCTTCTCTCAGACAAGGACATCCGGGCCGAGATCGACGCGGGTCGCGTCCGTATCGACCCGTATGACGAATCCATGGTCCAGCCGTCCAGCATCGACGTACGGCTCGACCGCTATTTCCGGGTGTTCGAGAATCACCGGTACCCGCACATCGACCCAGCGGTCGAGCAGGCGGACCTGACGAGGCTCGTCGAGCCCGACGGCGACGACGCCTTCATCCTGCACCCGGGCGAGTTCGTGCTCGCCTCGACCTACGAGGTCATCTCGCTCCCCGACGACCTCGCCTCCCGGCTGGAGGGCAAGAGCTCGCTCGGACGGCTCGGCCTCGTCACGCACTCCACGGCCGGCTTCATCGACCCCGGTTTCTCCGGGCACGTGACGCTGGAGCTCTCCAACCTCGCGACCCTCCCGATCAAGCTCTGGCCGGGCATGAAGATCGGGCAGCTGTGCCTCTTCCGGCTGACCTCCTCCGCCGAGTCGCCCTACGGCTCGGAGCGGTACGGCTCCCGGTACCAGGGCCAGCGCGGACCGACCGCCTCGCGGTCCTTCCTCAATTTCCATCGGACCCAGGTGTGAGTGACATGAGCGACGTACGCGAGAACCTGACCTACGAGAAGTTCGGGGGCGCCATCCGCGACCTCGCGCAGACCATCGCGGACGACGGCTACGAGCCCGACATCGTCGTCTCCATCGCGCGCGGCGGCGTCTTCGTCGCGGGCGGTCTCGCCTACGCCCTGGACTGCAAGAACATCCACCTCGTGAACGTGGAGTTCTACACCGGCGTCGGCACCACGTTGGAGATGCCGGTCATGCTCGCGCCCGTCCCCAACGCGATCGACTTCTCCGGCAAGAAGGTCCTGATCACGGACGACGTCGCCGACACCGGCAAGACGCTCAAGCTCGTCCACGACTTCTGCGTCGACCACGTCGCCGAGGTCCGCAGCGCGGTGATCTACGAGAAGTCGCACTCGCTCGTGAAGTGCGAGTACGTCTGGAAGCGCACCGACGAGTGGATCAACTTCCCGTGGAGCGTCGAGCCGCCCGTCGTACGCCGTGAGGGCCAGGTCCTCGACGCGTAGAGCAGCCGCTGGGCCGGCAGGAGATACGGGAGGGGCCCGGGGTTCACAGAACCCCGGGCCCCTCCCGTAACCGCGTAACGGCGTACGCGCGTACCCGCTAGATCGTGCCCAGCTTGATCAGGCTGAGCAGCGCCACCAGCTGGATCGCGCTCGCGCCCAGCGCCTTCGGCCACGGCAGGTCGTGCGACTTGCTCACCATCGACGTGAACAGCGCGCCCGCCGCCAGCCACGTCACCCAGCCGATCACCTGCACCAGACCGTTGTCCCCGCTCAGGAACAGCGCCAGCAGCAGCCGGGGCGCGTCCGTGAGGGACATGATCAGCATGGAGAGGCCCACGGTCGGCTGCCAGGAGCCGTCGCCGCCGAGCTGGCGGGCCATCGTGTGGGTCACCGCGCCCAGGATCATGCCGCCGAGCACGAAGACCACGCCCGTGGTGAGGACCACCGGGACGGCCTTGCTCAGCGTCGTGTTGATGACGTCCTCGCGGGCCTTGTCGAAGCCGAAGATCGCCAGCATTCCGTAGAGGAACGTGATGATCAGCGCCGGGCCCCAGACGGGGTAGTCGCGCATCTGCCAGAACGTCGGGCCCGGCCGCGTCACGATGCCGTGCAGCAGTTCCTTCCAGCGCAGCCGGGGGCCGGACGGGGGTGCCGCGGCGGCGCCGGCGCGATAGGTCGCTCCCTGGCCGTACGGGTCCTCGTCGATGCTGAAGGCCTGGGTGTGGCCCGGGTTGTTGGCGTACGGGTCCTGGGCGGGCGTGTACCCCTGGGGTGCGCCCTGGCCGTACCCGTTCGGGCCGTACCCGTTCGGGCCGTGGCCGCCCTGGCCCTGCCCGCCGTGTCCCTGCCCGCCGTACGGGTCGCCGAAGTACTCCGGCTCGCCCTGCTGCGGGTACGGCTGCTGTTGCTGCTGCCCGTATCCGTACTGCTGCTGTGCGCGCTGCTGTGGAGAGCCGGGCCACTGGCCTCCCTGGCCGTGTCCCTGCCCCTGTCCCTGCTGCGGTCGCCGTCGCGGGTTCCGGTCGTCCCGGCCGCGCCCCATCCTGAATCCTGCCACGCTTTCGAACGTACCTGTTCTGACGGGGCGCCAAGCCGGGGCGGGGGGAACGGGGCGTCTTTGCGGCTGAGCTGTGACATCCCCTAGGGGGTCCCGGAGGGGAGCCGGTCGGGCGGCCCGGCGGGCTCGGCCCCAGTCGGCCGTCGTGAACGTGACCAGGGGTTTCTCCCGTACCCCCGGGGTCTCCTCCCGCGTACACGACAGCGGCCGGTTCCCGCCCCGGGGGGCGGAGACCGGCCGCTGTGGGTGGCGCTGTGGTGCGGGCCGTCGCGGGCCGGTTAATTCACCGGCTCGGACCGGCTACTTCACCGGCTCGGGCCAGTTACTTCACCGGCTCGGGCTCCGGGGCCGGCTCCGCGTCCTCGGAGGCCGTCGGGTCCGCCGGGGTCTTCACCGAGTCGAGCAGCAGCTGCGCCACGTCCACGACCTGGATGGACTCCTTCGCCTGGCCGTCGTTCTTCTTGCCGTTGACCGAGTCGGTCAGCATGACCAGGCAGAACGGGCAGGCCGTGGAGACGATGTCCGGGTTGAGGGAGAGTGCCTCGTCGACGCGCTCGTTGTTGATGCGCTTGCCGATCCGCTCCTCCATCCACATCCGCGCACCGCCGGCGCCGCAGCAGAAGCCGCGCTCCTTGTGGCGGTGCATCTCCTCGTTCCGCAGGCCCGGCACCTTCGCGATGATCTCGCGCGGGGGCGTGTAGACCTTGTTGTGACGGCCGAGGTAGCACGGGTCGTGGTACGTGATCAGACCCTCCACCGGGGTCACCGGGACCAGCTTGCCCTCGTCCACGAGGTGCTGGAGCAGCTGGGTGTGGTGGATGACCTCGTACTCGCCGCCGAGCTGCGGGTACTCGTTGGCGATCGTGTTGAAGCAGTGCGGACAGGTCGCGACGATCTTCTTCGACGACTTGGGCTTCTTCGTCTCCGGCTCGTCGTCATCCTCGCCGAACGCCATGTTCAGCATCGCGACGTTCTCCTGGCCGAGCTGCTGGAACAGCGGCTCGTTGCCCAGGCGGCGCGGCGAGTCACCGGTGCACTTCTCGTCGCCGCCCATGATCGCGAACTTGACGCCCGCCATGTGCAGCAGCTCCGCGAAGGCCTTGGTGGTCTTCTTGGCGCGGTCCTCCAGGGCGCCGGCGCAGCCGACCCAGTAGAGGTAGTCGACCTCGGACAGGTCCTCGACGTCCTTGCCGACGATCGGGACCTCGAAGTCGACCTCCTTGGTCCACTCCACGCGCTGCTTCTTGGCGAGCCCCCAGGGGTTGCCCTTCTTCTCCAGGTTCTTGAGCATCGTGCCCGCCTCGGACGGGAACGCGGACTCGATCATCACCTGGTAGCGGCGCATGTCGACGATGTGGTCGATGTGCTCGATGTCGACCGGGCACTGCTCGACACAGGCGCCGCAGGTGGTGCAGGACCACAGGACGTCCGGGTCGATGACGCCGTTCTCCTCGACCGTGCCGATCAGCGGGCGCTCGGCCTCCGCGAGGGCGGCGGCCGGGACGTCCTTCAGCTGCTCGGGCGTCGCCTTCTCGTTGCCCTCCATGTCCTTGCCGCCGCCTGCCAGCAGGTACGGCGCCTTGGCGTGCGCGTGGTCGCGCAGCGACATGATCAGGAGCTTGGGGGAGAGCGGCTTGCCGGTGTTCCAGGCGGGGCACTGCGACTGGCAGCGCCCGCACTCGGTGCAGGTGGAGAAGTCGAGGATGCCCTTCCAGGAGAAGTGCTCGATCTGGGAGACGCCGTAGACGTCGTCGTCGCCCGGCTCCTCGAAGTCGATCGCCTTGCCGCCCGAGGTCATCGGCTGGAGCGCGCCCAGCGCCGTGGAGCCGTCCGCCTCGCGCTTGAACCAGATGTTGGGGAAGCCGAGGAAGCGGTGCCAGGCCACGCCCATGTCGGTCTTCAGGGAGACCGTGATCATCCAGATGAAGGAAGCGGCGATCTTCAGGCCCGCGACCGCGTAGGTCAGGTTCTGGATCGTCGTCAGGCTCAGGCCCTTGAGGGCCAGGATGAGCGGGTACGAGGCGAAGAACCCGGGCTCATAGCTGTCCACGCCGTGCTGGACGCCCTCCAGGGCGCGCAGGGTCATGATGCAGACACCGACGATGAGGATGATCGTCTCGACGAAGTACGCCTGGCCGGTGTTGGAGCCGGCGAACCGGGACTTGCGGCCCGGCTTGTCGGCCTTGCTCAGCTGGCGGACGGTGATCAGCGTGAGGATGCCGAGCGTCGTCATCAGGCCGAGGAACTCGACGAAGATCTCGTACGGCAGCCAGTCGCCGATGACGGGGATCAGCCAGTCGGCCTGGAAGAGCTGGCCCACCGCGTTGACGATCGTCAGCAGCAGCGAGAAGAAGCCCACCGCCACGAACCAGTGCGCGACGCCGACGATGCCCCAGCGGTTCATCCGGGTGTGGCCGAGGAACTCCTTGACCACGGTCACGGTGCGCTGCACGGGTTCGTCGGTCCGGGTGCCCGCGGGTACCGGCTGGCCCAGCCGCACGAACCGGTAGATCTGCCAGATTGCACGGCCGAACAGCGCTACGCCGACCGCGATTAGGACCAGCGACACGATGATCGCGGCGAGTTGCATGTGGGGGCTCCTCGGGCCTGCCAGGGATTACTAAGCAGTAACTTATCGAGCTCGTCTGAGCGTACCCATTTATCCGGCGGCGCTGTAGCCGCGCACGCGGTGATCTGTGTCGCTCAGGCGGCCCTCAGTCTGGACGGGGTTTCTGCTTCTTTTGAAATGTCCATCGTGTTATTCAGCCCATACACGGACATAACAATCTAACTTGGTTCGCATGATCTCCGGGCTCACCGCCGCCGTCGCCGCCCTGCTCTGCACCGCCCTGCTGGCAGCGGTGGTCCGCGCGGCCGTCCTGCGCGCCGGGGCCGGGGG
>NZ_JBJHPC010000497.1:0-5395 GCF_045257485.1 Streptomyces sp. YS-3
CCGCCGCACCGCCGCCGCCCCCATCGGGCCCCGGTACAGATCGGCGAGTTCGGCCGCCGCCGGGGTGCCCGAGGTCAGGGCGGCCACCACCGGCAGCGACTTCTTGTGCGAGGCGAGATCGGCCCCGGCGGGTTTGCCGGTACGGCCGGGGTCGCCCCAGATGCCGATCAGATCGTCGATGAGCTGGAAGGCGAGCCCCGCCTCCCGGCCGAACGCGTCGAGCGCGGACACCTCCTCGGGACCGCTTCCCGCGTAGAGGGCCCCCAGTGAGCAGGCGCAGCCCAGCAGTGCCCCGGTCTTGGCCATCGCCATGCCGAGGCACTCCTCCAGGGAGACGTCCTGGGGGCCGCGCTGCTCGAAGGCGCAGTCGGCCTGCTGTCCGGCGCAGAGTTCGAGGACGCAGGAGGCGAGCCGGGCGGAGGCGGCCGGGGCCGCCGGGTGGGGGTCCTCGGCGAGCAGCCGCAGCGCCAGTGCGAGGAGCGCGTCCCCGACGACGATCGCGTCGGGCGTGCCGAACACGGTCCAGGCGGTGGGCCGGTGGTGCCGGGTGGCGTCCTCGTCGATCACGTCGTCGTGCAGCAGGGTGAAGTTGTGGACGAGCTCGACGGCAGCCGCGGCCCGCCGGGCCCGCCCCGGGTCGCCGCCCAGCGCGCCGGTGGCCGCGAGGACGAGCGCGGGCCGGATCGCCTTGCCCGCCTGTCCGGCGGCCGGGGTGCCGTCCGCGTGCTCCCAGCCGAAGTGGTACATCGCGACCCGCCGTATCGGGCCGGGCAGCGACTCCACGGTGTCCCGCAGGACCGGATCGACCGCCATCCGGGTCCGTTCCAGCAGGTCCACGGCCTCGCGCCCCTCGACGGCTTCCCCCATCGCCAACTCGACATTTCCTCTCGCCGTGTCCGACTGCGCGGGCCTGCCCGCGTCCTGGCCCGCGCGCGGTCAGCCGCCGCGCGCGGTGGGGGTCTTCCGGACGGGCGGCCGGGGGACCTCCCCGACCGCCGACCGCCCGCCCGGGGTCCGGGGGGTCAGCGCCAGCGGCTGACTTCCACGTTCTCCAGGACGCCGAGGGCGTCGGGGACGAGGATCGCGGCCGAGTAGTAGGCGGTGACCAGGTACGAGATGATCGCCTGCTCGTCGATGCCCATGAACCGCACGGACAGGCTCGGCTCGATCTCGTCGGGGATGCCGCTCTGCCGGAGCCCGATGACGCCCTGTTCGTCCTCACCCGTACGCATACAGATGATCGAGGTCGTACGGGCGTCGCTGACCGGGATCTTGTTGCACGGGAAGATCGGCACTCCGCGCCAGGTCGGGATGCGGTTGCCGGCGACATCGATGCTTTCGGGGACCAGGCCGCGCTTGTTGCACTCGCGGCCGAAGGCGGCGATCGCGCGCGGGTGGGCGAGGAAGAGCTTGCTGCCGCGGCGGCGCGAGAGCAGTTCGTCCATGTCGTCGGGGCTGGGCACGCCGTCGTGGGGCTGGAGGCGCTGGCCGTAGTCGCAGTTGGCCAGCAGACCGAACTCACGGTTGTTGACCAGCTCGTCCTCCTGACGCTCGCGCAGCGCCTCGACCGTGAGCCGCAACTGCTGCTCGGTCTGGTTCATCGGCTGGTTGTAGAGGTCCGCGACCCGGCTGTGAACCTTCAGCACCGTCTGGGCGACCGAGAGTTCGTACTCGCGCGGCGAGGCCTCGTAGTCCACGTAGGTGTGCGGGATGACCGCCTCGCCGACATGGCCGGCGGCCAGGTCGATGGCCGCCTCGCCGTACTTGTTGGTCCGCTGCTCGGGGATGGCCGCGTAGGCGGTCAGATGGTCGTTCAGGGAGGTGGCGCGCTCGGCGAGGTTCAGCACGTCCGCGCGCCGCAGCTCCAGGACGGTGCAGGCGGTGGCGGCGCGCGCGGTGTCCTCCCAGGTGGCGTCCCCCGAGACGAGCGCCTGCTCGCCCAGGTGCGCCCCGTCGGCCAGGACGCCGAGCACCGCCTCGTCGCCGTAGGGCCCGGTGCCGACGCGCTCGACGCGGCCGTGGGCCAGCAGATAGACGGTGTCCACCGGGTCCCCGGCGGTGGCGAGGACCTCCCCCGCGGCGAACTCGCGCTGCTCGCAGCGGTTCGCCAGCTCGCTCAGCGCCGCCTCGTCCTCGAAGCCGCGCAGTGCGGGCAGCTCCCCCAGCTCGGCCGGGATGACGGCGACCCGGCGGCCGGTCTGCACGAAGGTGATCTTCCCGTCACCCACCGAGTAGCTCAGTCGCCGGTTGACCCGGTACGTACCACCCTGGACCTGCACCCACGGCAGCATCCGCAGCAGCCACCGGGAGGTGATCTCCTGCATCTGGGGCGCGGACTTGGTGGTGGTCGCCAGATTCCGCGCGGCGGCGGTGCCAAGACTCTGCTGCGCGCGGTTCTCGGGCCCTGCCTCGACCGACATGTGTTTCCTCTCGATCTTCCGATCATGAGCTGACGTGCGCGAGAAGCTTTCCAGCACGGACCGTGCGCGCGCCATTACACAAATGAGTGGGACTAGAACCGCGCCCGGCGGGGCAGGTTGCGCTCTCCCGTGGGGAGCCTCATGGATTCCGGCCACACATGCGCACGGCACGAGCACGGTCAAGCGCGTCCGGGGGCGAGGCGGGAACCCCCGACGGGGAGGCCTCCCTCCGTCATCGGGCGATCTGTCCGGATCGGCTCGCACGCCGACCGAACAGATCGCCCATAGCGGGAAGTTCCGGTAGAAGCGGGTAGAGCACATTCCGGCTCAACCGCACCAGGTACCGCAAACCGGGGTACCGCTCATCGAAGGAGTCGGCCATGGCCCCACCCATGTCGGCTGACCAGTTCCTCTCCGCCCTGCGCGCCGAAGGCCTCCATGTCGTCGAGGTCGACGGCTGGCGCACCCACAACCGCGCCGGGCACGGCGCCTGGGGCCCCCTCAACGGGGTGATGATCCACCACACCGTCACCCAGGGAGCCGATGCGACCGTTCGCATCTGCTACGACGGCTACGACAGCCTGCCCGGCCCGCTCTGCCACGGCGTGATCACCAAGGACGGCACCGTCCACCTGGTCGGCAACGGCCGCGCCAACCACGCCGGCGCGGGCGACGGCGACGTGCTGCGCGCGGTCATCGCGGAGAAACGCCTGCCGCCGTGCGAGAAGGCCGACACCGACGGCAACCCGCGCTTCTACGGCTTCGAGTGCGAGAACCTCGGCGACGGCGAGGACCCCTGGCCACCGGCCCAGCTCCTGGCGATCGAGAAGGCCGCCGCGGCCGTCTGCCGGCACTACGGCTGGACCGAGCGCTCGGTGATCGGCCACCGGGAGTGGCAGCCCGGCAAGGTCGACCCGCGGGGCTTCGGCATGGACTGGCTGCGGGAGCGGGTCCAGGAGCGCCTGAAGTGACGTCCCCGGTCACAATGGACAGGTGACCGAAGAAGCGCTCGACCTCACCACCGCCTTGCGGCCACGCATTCCTTCGCCTCTGCAACCGGTCGAGGACGAGCGCTTCGCCTGCCATGGCGTACGCCTGCTGCTCAAGCGCGACGACCTGATCCACCCGGCCCTGCCGGGCAACAAGTGGCGCAAACTCGCGCTGAACCTGCGCGAGGCGGCCGGGCGGCCGGTGCTGACCTTCGGCGGCGCCTACTCCAACCATCTGCGTGCCACGGCCGCCGCAGGCCGCCTCCTGGGTTTCCCCACCATCGGTGTCGTCCGGGGCGACGAGCTCGCCCACCGGCCCCTGAACCCCTCGCTGGCCCGGTGCGCGGCGGACGGGATGCGGCTGCACTTCGTGGACCGCGCCACCTACCGGCGCAAGGCCGAGCCGGAGGTGCTGGCCGCGCTGCGCGGGCGCTTCGGCCCCGGCGCCTACGTCGTCCCCGAGGGCGGCAGCAACTCCCCGGCCGTGCGGGGCTGCGCGGAGCTGGGGCGCGAACTGGACGGCCACGCCGACGTGGTGGCGGTGGCCTGCGGGACCGGCGGCACCCTGGCCGGGCTCGCCGCCGGGCTCACGGGCGGCCGGCGCGCACTCGGGTTCCCGGTGCTGCGGGGCGGCTTCCTCGCGCGCGAGATACGGCGGTTGCAGGAGGAGACCTTCGGCGCCGCCGGGGACAACTGGTCCCTGGACGAGCGCTTCCACTGCGGCGGCTACGCCCGTACCACCCCCGCGCTCACCGCCTTCGCGGACGACTTCGAGGCCCGCCACGGGCTGCCGCTGGAGCGCCTGTATGTCGCCAAGATGCTGTACGGGCTGGTGACGCTCGCCGGGGAGGGCGCGTTCCGCGCGGGGACCACGGTCGCCGCCGTCGTCACCGGACCGCCGCTCCGGCCGTAGAGGGTTCTCCGGCCGAAGGCGCTCACGACTCGCTCTCGCGGTACGCCGCCGCCTCCTCCAGATCGAGCCGGCGCAGCAGCGTCCGCAGCATCTCGTCGTCGATCCGGCGCGCGTCGCGCAGCTGGACGAACACCTCGCGCTCGGCGCCGATCATCTCGCGCGAGAGCCTGCGGTAGGTGGCGTCGGCCGACTCCCCGGTCACCGCGTTCACCCCGCCGAGCCGCTCCCACGGGGAGTTGCGGCGCCGCTCCAGGACCGTGCGCAGCCGCTCGACCAGCGGCGGCGGCAGCGCGTTCGCCTCGTCCGCGAGCAGCTCCTCAAGACGGCGCTCGGCGGCCAGCGAGGCATCGCTCTGGGCCTGCGCCTCGGCCAGCGTCGCGGCCCGCGCGTCGCGCCCGGGCAGCTTCAGCGCCCGGATCAGCGGCGGCAGCGTCAGCCCCTGCACCACCAGGGTGGCGATGACCGTGGTGAAGGTCAGGAACAGCACGAGGTTGCGGGCCGGGAAGGGGCGGTCGTCGTGCGTGGTCAGCGGGATCGAGAAGGCGATGGCGAGCGAGACCACCCCGCGCATCCCGGCCCACCCCACGATCACCGGCGCCGTCCAGTCGGTGTCCGGCTCGCGGGTGCGGATGCGCTCCGACAGGACCCTCGGCAGGAAGGTAGCCGGGAAGACCCAGACGAACCGCATCGCGACGACCGCGGCGAAGACCCCGGTGGCGTACAGCACCGCCTCCGCCACCCGGTACTCGCCGAGTCCCCTCAGCACCACCGGGAGCTGGAGGCCGATCAGCGCGAACACCGACGACTCCAGGACGAAGGCGACCATCTTCCAGACCGCCGCCTCCTGGAGCCGGGTCGCGAAGTCCACCTGCCAGGAGCGGTGGCCCAGATGGAGTGCGACGACCACCACGGCGAGCACCCCCGACGCCCCGACCTCCTCGGCCGCCGCGTACGCCAGGAAGGGGATGAGCAGCGAGAGGGTGTTCTGGAGCAGCGCCTCCGTCAGGCGCGTGCGCAGCCAGTGGATGGGCACCATCAGCACGAGCCCGATCCCGACCCCGCCGAGCGAGGCC
>NZ_JBJHPC010000498.1:0-5376 GCF_045257485.1 Streptomyces sp. YS-3
CGCCGAGAACATCGACGGCATGCCCGAGGACGACGACCTCAACTACCCCCTCCTCGGCCTGCTCCTGCTCCAGCGCCACGGCCGCGCCTTCACCACCGCCGACGTGGCCCGGCTGTGGCTCGACGAACTCCCGGCGGGCCGGACGTTCACCGCCGAGCGCGTCGCGTACCGCAACCTCCTCGACGGCGTCGAACCCCCGCACACCGCCACCCACCGCAACCCGTTCCGCGAGTGGATCGGCGCGGCCATCCGTGCCGACGTCCACGGCTGGACCAACCCGGGCGACCCCGTCGCCGCCGCCGGACAGGCGCACCGCGACGCCGTCCTCACCCACACCGCCAACGGTGTGTACAGCGCGATGTTCACGGCCGCGGCGATCTCCCTGGCCGCCACCGGCGCGTACGACGTGCACGGCTGCCTCGCGGGCGGACTCACCATGGTCCCCCCGGCCTCCCGCCTCGCCGCGGCGGTCCGGCTCGGCATCCGGCTCGCCCGCGAGGAGGAGGACTTCGAGACGGTCGTCGACCGTCTGCACACCGCGCTCGGCGCGTACCACTGGGTGCACTCCGTCCCCAACGCCGCCCTGCTCGCCGCCGCTCTCACCCACGCCGACGGCGACTTCTCCGGCTCCATCTGCCGTGCGGTGTCCGGCGGCTGGGACACCGACTCCAACGGCGCCACCGCCGGATCGCTCGCGGGGCTCCTGGCCGGGCACCCGGACGCCCTGCCCGCCCGCTGGACCGCCCCGCTCAAAAACCGCCTCGCCACCAGCGTCGCCGGCTTCGACGGCATCGGATTCGACACCCTCGCGGAACTGACCGCGAACCTCATCGCACAGCCCATCCCCCAGGAGGTACGGAACGCATGACGCGTATCGCGGTGCTCGGCAGCACCAACATGGACCTGGTCGCCTATGTGACGACCGCCCCGCGCCGCGGCGAGACGGTCACCGGCCAGGAGTTCCGTACGATCCCGGGCGGCAAGGGCGCCAACCAGGCCGTCGCGGCGGCCCGCGCGGGCGGCGACGTGGCACTGATCGGGGCCGTCGGCACGGACGAGTTCGGCACCCGGCTGCGGGCCGCGCTCGACGGCTCGGGCGTCGACACCGACCTCGTCCGCACCACCGAGGGCCCCTCCGGCACCGCGCACATCGTGGTCGACGCGGCCGGTGGCAACGCGATCGTCGTCATCCCCGGCGCCAACGCCTCCGTCACCCACCTCGGCCCCGGCGACGAGGCGCTGATCGCGGGCGCCGAGTCGCTGCTGCTCCAGCTGGAGCTGCCGATGGACACGGTGGTCGAGGGCGCGGGGGCGGCCCGGCGCCACGGGGTACGGACGGTCCTCACCCCCTCCCCCGTCCAGCCGCTGCCGCCCGAACTCCTCGACGCCACCGACCTGCTGGTGGCCAACGAGCACGAGGCCACCTCGCTGACCGGCGTCGACGACCCGAAGGCCGCCGCCCGGGCGCTGCTCGACCTGGTCCCCGAGACGGTGGTGACGCTCGGCTCGCGGGGCTGCCTGTACGCGGCCCGCGGCCAGGACCCGGTCGCGGTCCCGGCGCCCGAGGTCACCGCGGTCGACACAACGGGCGCGGGTGACACGTTCGTGGGCGCGCTCGCCGTCGCCCTGGGTGAGGGGCGGGCGATGCCGCAGGCGCTGGCGTGGGCGTCGCAGGCCGCCGCGCTCTCGGTCCAGCGGCCCGGCGCGGTCGCCGCCATGCCCTACCGCGCGGAGATCGACGCGGCGGCGTCCGCGGCCGGGGGCGCGGACCGATGACGACTCCCCCGGGCGCGGCGCACCCACCGCCTCCGCCCCTTCAACGGCTGCGGGTCCTGGACCTCGCCACCCTCTTCGCCGGGCCGCTCGCGGCGACGATGCTGGGCGACTTCGGGGCCGAGGTCATCAAGGTCGAGCACCCCCGCCGCCCCGACCCCTCGCGCGGCCACGGCCCCGCCAAGGACGGTGTGGGGCTCTGGTGGAAGCTGCTGGGCCGCAACAAACGGACGATCACCCTCGACCTGTCCGCGCCGGGAGGGCGCGAGACCCTGCTCCGGCTCGCCGCCTCCACCGATGTGATCATCGAGAACTTCCGCCCGGGCACCCTGGAGCGCTGGGGCCTGGGCTGGCCCGAACTGTCCGCCGCCAACGAGGGGTTGGTGCTGGCCCGGGTCACCGGCTTCGGCCAGTACGGCCCGTACGCCCACCGCCCCGGCTTCGGCACGCTCGCCGAGGCCATGAGCGGCTTCGCCGCCGTCACCGGGGAGCCGGACGGCCCGCCGACGCTGCCGCCGTTCGGCCTCGCGGACTCGATCGCCGCGCTGGCCACCGCGTACGCCGTGCTGACCGCGCTCACCGCACGCGCCGCCACCGGGCGCGGGCAGGTGATCGACATGGCGATCATCGAGCCGATCCTGACCGTGCTGGGCCCGCAGCCCATCTGGTACGACCAGCTCGGCTACGTCCAGCCGCGCACCGGCAACCGCTCCCGCAACAACGCCCCGCGCAACATTTACCGTACGGCCGACGGGAGTTGGCTCGCCGTCTCCACCTCCGCCCAGTCGGTGGCCGAGCGGGTGATACGGCTGGTGGGGCGGCCGGAGCTGATCGAGGAGCCCTGGTTCGCGAGCGGGTCGGGGCGGGCCGAGCACGCGGACGTCCTGGACGAGGCGGTGGGCCACTGGATCGGGCGGCGCACCCGGGAGGAGGCGATGACGGCGTTCGAGAAGGCGGAGGCGGCGATCGCGCCGGTCTACGACATCCGCGAGGTGATGGAGGACCCCCAGTACCGGGCGCTGAACACGCTCACCACGGTCGACGACCCGGAGCTGGGCCCGGTCCGGATGCAGAACGTCCTCTTCCGGCTCTCCGAGACCCCCGGCGCGATCCGCTGGGCGGGCCGCCCGCACGGCGCGGACACGGACGAGGTCCTGACCGAACTCGGCCTGTCCGGCCCGGAGATCAGCGCGCTGCGCCGGGCGGGCGCGCTGTGACCACGATCCCGCTGACCTGGCTGTACGCCCCCGGCGACCGTCCGCAGGTGGTCGAGAAGGCGCTGTCGGCGGGTGCGGACGTGGTGATCGTGGACCTGGAGGACGCGGTGGGTCCCGACCGCAAGGCGTACGCCCGGGCGGCGACGGCGGAACTGCTCTCGCGTCCGCTCCCCACGCCGGTCCACGTCCGGGTGGCCACGGAGGAGGACGTACGGGCGGTGGCCGGGCTGCCGGGCCTGTCGGGCCTGCGTCTACCCAAGGTCACCCACGCCCTCCAGGTCGAACGGGTCGCGGCCCTGGCCCCCGGCGTCGGCCTCTATCCGCTGGTGGAGAGCGCCCTGGGAGTGGAGCACGCGTACACGATCGCCGCCGCGCACCCGGCGGTGCGGGGCCTCGCGCTCGGGGAGGCGGACCTCTGCGCGGATCTGGGCGTACGCGACGAGTCGGGCCTGGAGTGGGCGCGCAGCCGGGTGGTGGTGGCCGCGCGGGCGGCGGGCCTGGACCCGCCCGCGCAGTCCGTCTACCGGCACATCAGCGATCTGGACGGGCTGGCGGCATCCTGCGCGCGGGGGCGGGCGCTGGGCTTTCTGGGGCGCGCGGCGATCCATCCGGCGCAGTTGCCGGTGATCGAGCGGGCCTATCTGCCGCCGCCGGCCGAGGTGACGGCGGCGCAGGAGATCGTCACGGCGTCGCCGACCGATACGGGGGCGCTGGCGCTGGCGGACGGGCGGTTCGTGGATGCGGCGGTGCTGGAGGCGGCACGGCGGACGCTGACGCTGGCAAACCGGCCTGTTCCCCCACCCCGCCCGTTCCCTTAACCCTCCGGGGGGTGGGGGTGGCTTTGCCGGGGCTGCGCCCCGGGCCCCGTTGCGAGGCTGCGCCTCGACCTCCTGCGCGGGGCCTGCGGCCCCTGCACCCCGCTTCTTTCGCCTGCGGACCGTGCTGGCTTGCTCGCGCAGTTCCCCGCGCCCCTAACTACCCAGGGGCGCGGGGAACTGCGCGCTCAGCCACAGACAACCCGCAGACAACCACCGGGCAGAACAGGGGCGCGGGGAACTGCGCGACCAGCCCACCACCGACCCGCAGACAAACCCCGGCCAGATCAGGGGCGCGAGGAACTGCGCGACCAGCCACCCACCGGTCCGCAGACGAACCCCCGGCCAAAAAAGGGGCGCGGGGAACTGCGCGACCAGCCCACCACCGGCCCGCAGACACACACCCGGCCCAAAAGGGGCGCGGGGAACTGCGCGGTCAGCCATCCACGGGCCGCAGGCGGAAAGAGTGGCTCACCCCTTGCTCGGGGTCCCGTTCTCGGACCGCACCGACTTCTCGCCGTCGTCGTCCGCCGCGGGGGCCTCGTCGGCAGGCCCGGCCACAGTCCCCTCGGCCGGCGCGTCGGCCGCCGCCTCGACCGCCCCGGCCGCGACAGGCTCAACCACCGCCTCCCGCCCCGGCCGCACCCGCGAAGAGATCACGATGTACGTCACGGCGAGCACGAACACCGTGATCGCGGTCCAGTCGTTGAGCCGCAGACCCAGCACGTGGTGCGCCTCGTCCACCCGCATGTACTCGATCCAGCCGCGCCCCACGCAGTACGCCGCCACATAGAGCGCGAACGCCCGCCCGTGGCCCAGCTTGAAGCGGCGGTCCGCCCAGATGACGAGGAAGCCGACGCCGACGCACCACAGCGACTCGTACAGGAAGGTCGGGTGGTACGTGCCCTCCACCCGGTTCGTGCCCTCGGAGATCTTCAGCGCCCACGGCAGGTCGGTGGGCTTGCCGTACAGCTCCTGGTTGAACCAGTTGCCCCAGCGGCCCACCGCCTGGGCGAAGGCGATGCCGGGGGCCAGCGCGTCGGCCCAGGCCGGCAGCGGGATGCCCCGGCGGCGGCAGCCGATCCACGCGCCCACCGCGCCGAACGCGATCGCGCCCCAGATGCCGAGCCCGCCCTGCCAGATCTTGAAGGCGTCGACCCAGTCCTCACCGTCGCTGAAGTACAGCTGGTAGTCGGTGATGACGTGGTAGAGCCGGCCGCCGACGAGGCCGAAGGGCACCGCCCAGACGGCGATGTCGGCCACCGTGCCGGCTTGGCCGCCCCGGGCGACCCAGCGCTTGTTGCCGTACCAGACGGCGACGAAGACACCGATGATGATGCAGAAGGCATAGCCGCGCAGCGGGATGGGTCCGAGATGGATCACGCCGGTCGACGGGCTGGGAATGAAGGCGAGGTTCATGGCAGGGTCGACGCTACCCTGCCGGGCGGGCGGTCGGACCACCCACCCGGCAACTTATGAGTAACGAGCGGTGTGCCGGGGTCCCGGAGGGGCTTCGGGGCTCCTAGGGCTCCAGCGGAGCCGGGACCGCCGGAGCCCCCGGATGGGACGGG
>NZ_JBJHPC010000499.1:0-5369 GCF_045257485.1 Streptomyces sp. YS-3
GTCCGTCACATAGAACGCGTCCACCGCGTTCGCCCCCAGCGTCGACACATGCGCGCTCCGCACCCGTACCCCCGCCCGGTCCAGTTCGCGGCCGATCCGGTGCAGCAGGCCCGGCGCGTCCTGGGCGCGGACCTCGATCACCGTGGCCAGGCGGGACGCCGCCGGGGCGACCGTGACGCGCGGCGGAGGGGCGGCCGGGCCCCGGCGGCGGGCCGCCTCGCGTTCGGCGAGGCGGGCGGGGAGGTCCAGGGAGCCGTCCAGCGCGCGGACCAGGTCGGCGCGGAGCCGGGCCGGCTGCGGGAGCGAGCCGTACTCCGCCGCCACCCGCCAGTCCAGCAGCAGGATCTCCTCGGCCAGCGGATCCGGCAGCTCGATCGCCCGCAGCTCCGCCGTCCGTACGGTCAGGCGGTGCATCGCCAGTACCCCGGCCACCGCCGGCAGCACCCCGGGCCGGTCCGGGACGGCGATCAGCAGCTCCACGCCGAGCGGCTCGCGGGCCGCCTCGTCGGCCGGCTCCTCCGGGTGGGCGCGCAGCGACAGGACCGGCCCGCGCGTGCGGTGCGCCTCCATCGCGAGGCGTTCCTGTTCGGCCGTGGCGACGGGCGGTACGGGGTCGACCGGCTCGCCCGCCAGCACCGCCGCCGCCCGCTTCACCAGGTCCGCCACCAGCGAGCCGCGCCAGGAGGACCAGGCCGCGGGGCCCGTGGCGAGGGCGTCCGCCTCGGTGAGGGCGTGCAGGAGTTCCAGCGTGGACGCCGTCCCGACCGCCTCGGCCACCGCCCGTACCGTCGCGGGGTCGTCGAGGTCGCGCCGCGTCGCCGTCTCGACGAGCAGCAGATGGTGGCGTACGAGCGCGGCGATCACGGCCACGTCGTCCTTGTCGAAGCCGATCCTGGCGGCCACGTCGCGCGCGATGACCTCGCCCGCCACGCTGTGGTCGCCGGGCCAGCCCTTGCCGATGTCGTGGAGGAGGGCCGCGACCAGGAGCAGGTCGGGCCGGTGGACGCGGCGGGTGAGCGAGGAGGCCCGTACCGCCGTCTCCACCAGGTGGCGGTCGACGGTCCAGGTGTGCACGGCGTTGCGCTGCGGGCGGCAGCGCACCCGCTCCCAGTCGGGCAGCAGCCGGGTGATCAGGCCCTCGGCCTCCAGCGCCTCCCAGACGGGCACGGTGGACTCCCCCGCGCCCAGCAGCGTCACCAGCTCCTCGCGGGCCTCGGCGGGCCAGGGCACCGGCAGCGGCCGGACCGCCGCGGCGAGCCGGCGTACCGCGTGCAGTGACAGCGGCAGCCCGGAGCGGGCGGCTGCGGCGGCGGCCCGCAGCGGCAGCACCGGGTCGCGTTCGGGTTTCGCGGCGAGCGCGAGCACCACCTCGCCGTCCTGCTCGACGACGCCCTCGGCCAGCGGGGTCCGCTCGGGGGCGGCCGTGCGTCCGCCGAGCAGGCTCCGCAGCCGGGGCCGCGCCGAGCGGGCCCGCAGGACCCGGCCGACCTCGCGCCAGGTGACGTCACTGGCGTACGAGATGGTCCGCGCGGCCTCGTACACCTGCCGCAGCAGCACGTCCGCGTCCAGCACGCCCAGCGCGTCGGCGACGGCGTCCTGCTCCTGGAGGGCGAGGCGGTCGGTGGCGCGGCCGGTGACCAGGTGCAGCGCGTCGCGGACGTCCAGGAGCCGCCGCCGGGCCTCGTCCAGGCCCTCGCGGGGCGCGTCCGCGAGCCAGGACGCGGCGACCGCGCGCAGGGCGGTGGCGTCCCGCAGTCCGCCGCGCGCCTCCTTGAGGTCGGGTTCGAGCAGGAACTGCAACTCGCCCTGGCGCTCGGCCCGTTCACGGCAGAGCGCGTCGAGTTCGGGCAGCCGTTTGGGGGCGAGGTTGCGCCAGTCGGCGAGGACGGTGGTGCGCAGGGCGGCGGTCAGGCTCTGCTCACCGGCCAGATGGCGGGCGTCCAGGAGGCCGAGGTGCACCTTGAGGTCGGCGCCCGCGGCTCTGCGTGCCTCGGCGGGGGTGCGGACGGAGTGGTCGAGGGCCAGGCCCAGGTCCCACACCGGGTACCAGAGGCCGTCGGCGAGCGCGGAGACGGCGCTCGCGCTCGCGCTGCCGTCGTGGACGAGCACCAGGTCGAGGTCGCTGCGGGGCGACAGCTCGCCGCGTCCGTAGCCGCCGACGGCCAGCAGGGCGGCGCCGCGCACCCCGGCGGTGCGGGCGGCGGCGGTGAAGAGCCGCTCCAGCCACGCGTCGGTGAGCCGGGCCAGGGCGGCACGGCGCGGCGGCCCGGACCGCGCCTCCTGTTGGAGGAGGCGCAGCCGGGCCGCCGCGTAGCCGCCGGATCCGGAGTCCTCTGTCTCTGTGCTGGCTTCCACGCTCGTCACCCGGCAGCTCCTGTCCGTACCCGATCGGGGGGCCAACTCAGAGGGCGTCGGGGCCGCGTTCGCCGGTGCGGACCCTCACCGCCGTCTCGACCGGCACACTCCACACCTTGCCGTCGCCGATCTTCCCGGTCCTGGCGGCCTTGACCACGACGTCGATCAGCTCCTCGGCGTCGTCGTCCTCGACCAGCACCTCGATGCGGATCTTGGGGACGAGGTCGACGGTGTACTCGGCGCCGCGGTAGACCTCGGTGTGGCCGCGCTGGCGTCCGTATCCGCTGGCCTCGGTGACCGTGAGGCCGTGGACCCCGAAGGCCTGGAGGGCTTCCTTGATCTCGTCCAGGCGGTGCGGCTTGACGACCGCGGTGATCAGCTTCATGCGTCCACCTTCTTGTTCTGCGCTGCCTTCTCGCTCGCGGCCGGGGCGTGCGTGCGGACGGCGGTGCCGCCGCCGGCGCCGCTGAAGTCGTACGCCGTCTCGGCGTGCTCGACCTGGTCGATGCCCGAGACCTCGTCGTCCTCGGCGACCCGCATCCCCATCGTCCTGTCGAGCAGGAAGGCGAGGGCCGCGGAGACGACGAGCGAGTAGCCGAGGACCGCGCCGACGCCGATGGCCTGCTTGCCGAGCTGGTCGAGGCCGCCGCCGTAGAAGAGGCCCTTGGCGTCGGACTGTACGCCGCCGGTGGCGAAGAGGCCGACGAGGAGGGAGCCGGCGATGCCGCCGACCATGTGGACACCGACGACGTCGAGGGAGTCGTCGAACCCGAAGCGGTACTTGAGGCCGACGGCCATGGCGCACAGCACACCCGCGATGGCGCCGACCGCGATGGCGCCCAGCGGGCTGACGCAGCCGCCGGAGGGGGTGATGGCGACGAGACCCGCCACCGCGCCGGAGGCGGCGCCGAGCGTGGTGAAGGAGCCGTGGCGCAGCTTCTCGTAGCCGAGCCAGGCGAGCATGGCGGCGGCGGTGGCGACCTGGGTGTTGACGAACATCACGGCGCCCACGCCGTCGTCGTTGCCGAGCCAGGAGCCGGCGTTGAAGCCGAACCAGCCGAACCACAGCAGGCCCGCTCCGAGCATGACCAGCGGCAGGCTGTGCGGTCGCATCGGGTCCTTCTTGAAGCCGACGCGCTTGCCGATGACGAGGATGACGCCGAGGGCGGCGGCTCCGGCGTTGATGTGCACGGCGGTGCCGCCCGCGAAGTCGATGACGCCCTTCTTGAAGAGCCAGCCGTCGGAGGCCCACACCCAGTGCGCGACCGGGAAGTAGACGACCGTGACCCAGAGGGTGATGAACAGCGCCCAGGCGCTGAACTTGACGCGGTCGGCGAGCGCGCCGCTGATCAGCGCGGGGGTGATGACCGCGAACATCAGCTGGAAGACCGCGAAGACGTAGACGGGGACGGTGTAGCCGGGCCAGAGCTGGACGATGCCGATGCCGCTGAGCCCGAGGTAGTCCCTGGACCAGCCGATGAAGCCGTTGGACTCGCCGAAGCTGAGGCTGAAGCCGTACAGCACCCACAGGATCGTGACGATCCCGAGGCTGATGAAGCTCATCATGAGCATGTTGAGTGTGCTCTTGACGCGGACCATGCCTCCGTAGAAGAAGGCGAGGCCGGGAGTCATGAGCATCACCAGGGCTGAGCAGATCAGCATGAACCCGGTGTTGGCGCTGGACAGCTGAGGCGTGTCGGCTGCGAGCGTGATGCCTGGGGGCATCGGCGTCTCCTCGTCGTCGGTACGGCGGCCCGTGCGGGGGCGAACGAGTGGCTGCGAAAGGGTGGGCCGTTATGCGCCATGAGGTTGGCGCAGCGCGGTTTCCGTCGATGCCGCTCGATGTTTCGCCGCCGTGACGAAGAGGTCGGGCGTGTTACGTGGACATGAACTGCCGGATCATCGCCCCGGGGGGCGGTCGCGGTGCCCGTGGCCGCTCCGGGGTGACCGGCCGCGACGTCTCCCGGTTGACCTGGCGGGGGGAGCCGAGTCGGAGTGTGCCGGGGTGGGCGTCGCGGCCGGCGTTCTGTATGCCGCCGTGGCGGCGCCCCGGGTGATCAGACGGCCTCGGCCGTCTCGGGCAGCTCCTGGCCGAGGAGCTCGGTGAACTGGATGACCTCGGCCACGTCCCCGAAGTCCCGCACGGCCGTGTCGACGGTCTTGCGCAGCCGGGTGTTGACCCGCTCGGAGCGGACCGTCTTGGCGACCTTCAGCGCCTGTGCGGTCAGCACGGTGGACTGCTCGGGCTCGCGCTTGAGGAGGTGGACGGTGGCCATGCCGATGAGGTTCAGCGCATACGACCGCTGGTGGACGTCGTCCTTGCCGAAGAGCTCGACCGCGCGCTCCATGACGGGTTCGGCGAGCGTCGCGTACGTGGGGCTGCGGCCGGCGACGTAGGCGAGGTCGCGGAAGGAGTGGGCGTTCTCGCCGTTGAGCTCGGCCTCGGAGAAGAACTGGATCCAGTCGGGCTCCGGCTCGCCGTCGAGCCCGGCGTCGCCGAAGGTGTCCTCGGACATCCTGACGGCCCGCTTGCACTTGCTGGGCTGGCCCATGTTCGCGTACGCGCGCGCCTCCATCGCATACAGCATCGCCTGGGTGCGGGGGGTGGCGCAGTCGCGGCTGCCGTACTGGGCGAGGTGGATGAGTTCCAGGGCGTCGTCGGGGCGGCCGAGGTGGATCATCTGGCGGCTCATCGAGGACAGGATGTACGACCCGAGGGGCTTGTCGCCGCACTCCTTGGCGGCGTGCAGGGCGAGCACGAAGTACTTCTGGGCGGTGGGCTGGAGGCCCACGTCGTAGCTCATCCACCCGGCGAGTTCGGCGAGTTCGGCCGCGACCCGGAACAGCCGGCGGGCGGTGGCCTCGGGCTGGGGCTCCTGGAGGAGGTCGGTGACTTCGTGGAGCTGGCCGACGACGGCCTTGCGGCGCAGTCCGCCGCCGCACTGGGCGTCCCACTGGCGGAACATCTCCGTGGTGGTCTCCAGCAGGTCGAGCTCGGGCGGGGAGAGCCGGGA
>NZ_JBJHPC010000500.1:0-5369 GCF_045257485.1 Streptomyces sp. YS-3
GGGCTTGGGTGCGGGGTTCGGCCGGCTTGGTCGTCGCGGGGGACGCCTGGGACAACGGCGGCTTGTTCGACGGTTTGTCGGCCGCGGCAGCGTACTGACCCGCGTCGGTGCGCAGCGCCAGGGCTCGGCGCCAGGACCCGTAGGCGATTGCCTGGGCCTCGGCGTCCATTGCCGGCACCCGGCACGCGGCGTCACCGCGCCTGTCGTGCCGCGCGGCTCTTGGGCGACGAGCGAGCGCAGCCCGGCCCAGGGTTTCCGGGCCGGTGCGGCGCCGGGCGTAGGTCCGCGGCGCGAACTCGGCAGGTCCGGGTCGCGCGGGCCCTGTCGGCGGGGGGCGTTCCGCGGTATGCCGGGAACACTCATCCGCCCCCGCGGCCCCGTGCCCCCGTGCCTCAACTCCGTTTCTGTTCGGACCACTTGATCCCGCAGACTACGACGCGGATCACGACACAGTTCACGCCACAGACCAACACGCGACCACGCGACCACGCGATCACGCACGAGAAAGCGAGCGTTCCATGTTCACCAAAGCCTTCTGGAAGGCGACTGCCGAGCGGGCCGTCCGTACGTTCGCGCAGTCGCTCGCGGCGGTCCTGACGGCCGGGGCGACCAATCTGTTCGACGTGGACTGGAAGGCGGCGCTCGCCACCGCGGGCCTCGCCACGGTGGCGTCCGTGCTGATGGCCATCGGCTCGTCCGGTCTGGGGCGGCCGGGCCCGGGCCTCACCGAGACCACGGAGCCGGACGCCCCCGCCAAGCCGGTGGCCACCGCGCCGGGCACCGAAGCCGCCCCCAAGCCCGCCGTGTGAGCGGCCCCGGGGGACGGCCCCAGGCGATACGCCCCGGGGGGACACGGCCCCGGGGCACCTCCCTCGCCTACGCCGTGTCCGGTGTGCCGACCAGCTCGCGCAGGACGTCCTCCATGGCCAACAGCCCCGCCGGCCGTCCGTCGTCGTCGAGCACCGCCGCGAGGTGCGTACGGCTGCGGCGCATGGCGGTCAGTGCGTCGTCGAGCGGTGTCGAGGTCCGTACCCGGGCGATCGGCCACAGCGCCGTCACCGGGAACGGCACATCGCGCGGCATCGCGTCGAGCGCGTCCTTGACGTGCAGATAGCCGAGGATGCGGTTGCCGGTGTCCACGACCGGGAAGCGGGAGAAGCCGGACAGCGCGGCGAGCCGCTCCAACTGCTCGGGGGTCGTGCCGACCGGGGTGTGCACCACCTTCTCCAGCGGTACGACCACGTCCTGGACGGGACGCCGCCCCAGCTCAAGGGCGTCGTGCAGCCGCTCGGCGGCCCGGTCGTCGAGCAGCCCGGCGTCGCCCGCGTCCCGGACCATCCGGGCAAGCTCGGCGTCGGAGAACGTCGCCGCGACCTCGTTCCTCGTCTCCACCCGCAGCAGCTTCAGCAGCGTGTTGGCGAAGGCGTTGATGGCGAAGATCACCGGGCGCAGCGCACGCGCGAGCGTCACCAGGGGCGGACCGAGCAGCAGCGCGGTCCTGGCCGGTTCGGCCAGCGCGATGTTCTTCGGCACCATCTCGCCGAGCAGCATGTGGAGATAGGTGGCGAGGGCCAGCGCGATGAAGAAGGAGACCGGACGCGCCGCGGCCTCCGCCACCCCGACCAGGTGGAACACCGGCTCCAGCAGATGCTCGATGGCGGGCTCGGCGACCACACCGAGCACCAGGGTGCACAGCGTGATGCCCAACTGCGCCGCCGCCATCAGCGCGGAGACGTGCTCCAGCCCCCAGATCACGCTGCGCGCACGGCGGTTGCCCTGCTCGGCGAGCGGTTCGATCTGGCTGCGGCGCACCGAGATCAGCGCGAACTCGGCGCCGACGAAGAAGGCGTTGACGACCAGCGTCGCCAGACCGATCAGCAACTGGACGGCGGTCATCGGCCGGCCCCCTCGTCGTGGGAATCCCGCAGGTCGGGGGTGGTGGCGCCGTCGCGGTCGGCGGAAGCCCGGCGGGCCTCACGCCGTTCGGCCCGGTCCCGTCGCGTACCGCCGTGCTCACGGTGCCCGGCGCCCCGGTGCTCCCGGCGGCGGCGGTGTCCGGGCCCCTCGTCGGCGCCCTCCGCGTCCGGGTCCCCGTCGCCGGGCAGCGGGGCGTGCAGCAGGACGCGGGCGGCGCGGCGGCCGGACGCGTCGACCACGTCGAGCCGCCAGCCGCCCAGCTCCAGGCTGTCGCCGAGGGCCGGGATGCGGCCGAGCCCGGTGGCGACCAGGCCCGCCAGTGTCTCGTAGGGGCCCTCCGGCACACGCAGGCCGATGGCCTCCAGCTGGTCGGTGCGGGCGGCGCCGTCGGCCGAGTAGAGGGTGCGTCCGTCGGCGTCCTCGCCGGCCCGGGCCAGGTCGGACGTCTCGTGCGGGTCGTGCTCGTCGCGTACCTCGCCGACGACCTCCTCGACGATGTCCTCCATGGTGACGACGCCGGCCGTACCGCCGTACTCGTCGATGACGACGGCCATGGTCCGCCGCCCGTACAGCTGGTCGAGGAGCCGGTCCACGGTCAGGGTCGCGGGTACGAGCAGCGGCTCGCGCAGCAGCTCGGTGACCGGGTGGCGCAGCCGCTGTTCGGTGGGGATGGCGAGGACGTCCTTGATGTGGGCGATGCCGACGATGGTGTCGAGGCTGCCCCGGTAGACGGGGAAGCGCGACAGGCCGGTCGCGCGCGTGGCGTTGGCGACGTCCTCCGCGGTGGCGTGCACCTCCAGGGCGGTGACCTGTACGCGGGGCGTCATCACGTTCTCGGCGTCGAGTTGGGCGAGGCTGAGCGTACGGACGAAGAGCTCGGCGGTGTCCGCTTCGAGGGCGCCCTGCTTGGCCGAGTGGCGGGCCAGCGCGACCAGCTCCTGCGGGCTGCGGGCGGAGGCCAGCTCCTCGGCGGGCTCCATGCCGAGGCGGCGCACCAGGTGGTTGGCGGTGTTGTTGAGGTGGCTGATGAAGGGGCGGAAGGCGGCGCTGAAGACGCGCTGCGGCGTGGCCACGACCTTGGCCACCGCCAGCGGCGAGGAGATCGCCCAGTTCTTGGGGACGAGCTCGCCGACGACCATCAGGAAGACCGTCGACAGGGCGGTGCCGAGGACCAGTGCGACCGAGCGGGCCGTGGAGCCCGACAGGCCGAGCGAGCCGAGGGGTCCGCTGATCAGCTTGGCGATGGAGGGCTCGGCGAGCATGCCGATCACCAGGTTGGTGACGGTGATGCCGAGCTGCGCGCCGGAGAGCTGGAAGGTGAGGCTGCGCACGGCCTTGAGGGCGCCGCTCGCGCCGCGCTCACCGTTCTCGACGGCCCGCTCCAGCTCGCCGCGCTCCACGGTGGTGAGGGAGAATTCGGCCGCCACGAAGGCCCCGCAGGCCAGCGACAGCAGCACGGCCACCACGAGCAGAAGCACTTCGGTCATCGGTTCACCTCCGTCCCATGATCGGGCAGGGTCAGGAGGATCGCGCGATGTCGTGTACCGGTACGGGGACGGGTACTGGGAGGCTCGCCCATGGGCGGACGCTCACACCTTTCAGTCGTGGGGTGGTAGCACCCATGGTAAAGCATTGGCAAAGTGGTGGTGTGGGGTGGTGGTGGCTGAGGGCCGGCACCCGGGCGAGGCCCGGGGCCAACAGGGTGCCCCCGCCGCAGGGGCCCACACCGGGCCGTTGCCCGCTCTTCCGGCCGTCGCCCGCTCTCCGGGCCGTTGCCCGGTCTACCGGCCTTTCGCCGGTCCGTGGTCCCCCGTCGTCGCCGTGTCCGTGCCGGTGCCCCCCGAGAAGAGCCGCAGCCGGTCCAGTACTGCTTCGGCCGTCGGGGCCGGCATCTCGTCCACGATCCGCCCGTCGGCCAGGAACAGCACCAGGTCGGCGCGGCTCGCCGCGACCGGGTCGTGGGTGACCATGACGACCGTCTGCCCCAGCCCGTCCACGGCTTCCCTCAGGAAGGTGAGCACTTCGGCGCCGGCGCGGGAGTCGAGGTTGCCGGTGGGCTCGTCCGCGAAGATCAGCTCCGGGCGGGAGGCCAGTGCCCGCGCGCAGGCCACCCGCTGCTGCTGGCCGCCGGAGAGCTGGGCGGGCCGGTGCCGCAGCCGGTCGCGCAGCCCGAGCGTGTCGATGACGCGGTCCAGCCACTCCTGGTCGGGTTTGCGCCCGGCGATGTCCATGGGCAGCGTGATGTTCTCGGCGGCGGTCAGCGTCGGCAGCAGGTTGAAGGACTGGAACATGAAGCCGACACGGTCCCGGCGCAGCCGGGTCAGCTCCCGCTCCCTGAGACCGGTGATCTCGGTGGCGCCCAGCCACACCTGCCCCGCCGAGACGGTGTCGAGCCCGGCCAGACAGTGCATCAGCGTGGACTTGCCCGAGCCCGAAGGGCCCATGACCGCGGTGAACCGGCCACGCGCGATGTCGACGTCGACCGAGTCCAGCGCCAGGACGGCCGTCTCGCCCGTGCCGTACGCCTTGGTCAGCGACCGGGCCCGCGCGGCGGCCCCTTCCGTCGCCGCTGCAGCTGTGGACAAGGCCGCCTCCCAGGTCGTTGCGTCGTGGCCGGACCGACTCCGTTACGGCATACGAGAGTAGGGGCGCGGACCGTCCCCGGGCCATCCGGCGGCAGCAGGAGATCCGGGCCGCCGGGGCGGCGCCAGGTGGGGTCAGCCGAGATCGGGGCGCCGGGCCGCGCCCAGGACGCACGGTGAGGCCGGGTGGCTCGGGCCGTTCTCGGGCAGCCGCAGCCGGCGGACCCCGGTCAGCTCGAAACCGGCCGCCTCGATCGCCGCGACCGGGTCGCGCGAGGTGTGGCACCCGCCGAACAGCAGCGGCCACAGGGTCCGGTCCGCCACCCGCTGGACGACCGGGAGCACGCCGCTCTCGGCCCGGACGTGCTCGAAGAAGCGCAGCTCGCCGCCGGGGCGCAGGACCCGGCGGATCTCGGCCAGCGAGCGCGGCACATCCCGTACGGAACACAGGACCAGCGAGACGACGGCCGCGTCGAACGCCTCGCTCTTGACCGGCAGCGCCTCGGCCGCCCCGGGCACCACGTCGACCGGCACGTCCGCGCGCAGCGCCGCCCGGACGGCCGGCCCCCGCAGCCCGCGCTCGGGTTCGATGGCGACCACCTCGGAGACGGTGCCCGGGTAGTGCGGGAAGTTGAGGCCGTTGCCCGCGCCGATCTCGATCACCCGGCCGGAGAGCCCGGCCAGCAGTTCACGGCGGTGGGTGGCAAGCCCCGCTCTTCGGTCGGCGCCTTCGCTGAACCGGCCGTAGAAGCGGGCGAACAGGGGATGGTGCACGGCGTCCGGAGCGATCTTGGCAGGCTGCTCCATGGGGACCCTCCAACCACGGGCGGAGAACGGGCGGGGCGGACACCGGGATTGTCCCCGCTCCGG